>JAZNAB010000034.1:0-5571 GCA_045586285.1 Candidatus Flemingiibacterium sp.
GTGCTTGACTATCAGGGCAGAGCTTCTGATGCGGCGGTATCTTCAAATTCTTGGTATACCGACCAGGTTATAAGAGAAGTCGCAAACGCTTTTGTTAATCAAAAAGGATATACGTTAGAAATGGCGTATAACTTAATCTATACCGGTGGACTTCAGATAATCACACTTCAAGATCCTGAAGTTCAGTTGACATTAGAAGAAGTATATGCAAATGATTCTAATTTCCCAAGAACAAATAATGCGGTTCAGCCGCAGTCCTCGGCAGTTATCATTGATCCGTATACAGGCGACGTGCTCGGAATTGTGGGCGCAAGAGGAGAGAAAACTGCAAATCTTATTTTGAATTATGCGACCGGAACAACACGTTCGCCAGGATCATCAATTAAACCATTATCAGTTTATGCTCCGGCACTTGAATACGGATTGATCACATATGGAAGTGTGTATGATGACGTTCCTGTGTGGTTTAATTATGCTGACGATGATGAGGAAAAGCTTAATCCCTCGGCATATCCTAAGAACTTGCCTGAGGTTTATGGCGGTCTTACCACTGTAAACGATGCGGTAAGACGTTCAGTGAACACAGTTTCAATCAGAATTTTGCAAGAGCTTACTACAGAGGCTTCATTTGACTTTGTTAAAAATAAGCTTGGTATGGATAGCTTTATAGAGTACGCAGAATTGTCGGGTATCGGAATTACGGATAAAGATATTTCTGCGCTGGCTCTTGGCGGTATGAACTATGGCGTTACAAACCTTGAAATAACCGCTGCATATCAAGTTTTTGCAAATGGCGGAGTATATAATAAGCCTCGCACTTGGCTCAGAGTGCTTGACTCAGAAGGTGCTACAATCCTTGAAAATGAGGCGGAGAGCTATGTCGTAGTAAGTGAGCAAACTGCATCAATTATGACAAAGATGCTTCAAAATGTTGTTAATTCCGGTACCGCAACTTCTGTAACCCTTAAGAGTACAGTAAACTGTGCCGGCAAGACGGGTACAACCTCAAATGACGTTGACCGTTGGTATATCGGATATACTCCTTATTACGTTGGCGGAGTGTGGTTCGGATACGAAATGCCTCAAAGCCTTGGAACGCTTTCGTGGAACCCATCGACAGTTGCCTGGGATATCGTAATGACAAGGCTTCATCAAAAGTTTATAAACGGCGATAGCCCTCTTAAAAAATTTGAGATGGCTGACGGAATTGTAACTGCTACCTATTGTAAGGATTCCGGTAAGCTTATGACCTCTGCCTGCTATGCAGACCCAAGAGGAAAACGTGCTGAAACGGGATATTTTACTGCAACTACCGTGCCAACAGAATACTGTGACTGTCATATTTTGGTGCCTTATGATACAGTAACCGGCGGAGTTGCATCAAAGTGGTGTCCCGAGGCAAATATCAAGCAAGTGGGACTTATTAAGGTTGACAGGGTGTTCCCGATGAATGTTAAGGTTACTGATACACAGTATACCTATAGAGAAGTTACAGACCAAACTGCAATGCCGGATAGCAAGGAGCTTACTTTCTATAACGGACTTTACGGTGAGGGTGAATACTGCGGATACACCAATACAAACGGTAAGCGTTATTATAACAGTTATTGCTTTGAGCATCACAAGATTGAAGAGCCGATAGATACAGATCCGCCCGCTGACACTGATGAGCCGACAGATACAGATATACCTGATGACACCGATGTGCCGACGGATACTGATACGTCTGTTGATACCAATGATGGTACGGATACAGAAAAGAAAAACACCGGCGGCAGACCGATTACAAACAACAATAGAAACTAAATATAAACAGCAGATTTTACAAAGCAGTAATTTTATTTCAAATCACCTCATACTTATGTGTGAGGTGATTTTTATGTCTTGTATTAAAAATACTGCAAACAAAATCGGCTTAAAACTTAGAGCCGAGCTTTCAAGAATCAATTTCAGATGTGTAATTGTGGGAGCGGTGATAATACTGCTTTGCGGATTCTTAAGTGCACTTGTGGCAGGGGGAACAGATATTTACAGAGAGTTGGAAAGACCAAGCGGATCTCCGCCGGCTTTTCTGTTCCCGATTGTATGGACAATTCTCTATGTACTTATAGGCGGTGCTGCGGGAGCTGTTGCCTGCGTTTGCGACCGTTCGCTTGAAGGGTACAAATACAAAGGGCTTTTACTCTTTGTAATAATGATGGTTTTTAATTTTATATGGTCGCCGTTGTTTTTTGGAGCAGGGGCATACTTTGCAGCATTTTTAGCAATAATTATGATGATTATTCTGACGGTTTTTATAATTTTCTTTTTTAGTAAAATTTATAAAATTGCGGGAGCGGTAATGATCCTATATCTTTTGTGGTTATTTTATGCCGCATATCTTAATATCGGGATTATTATACTCAACTAAAAAATGTTAGAATAATGCCAAAAACTATTGACAAAAAGTACTTTTAATAGTATAATATAGCTATGATACACGGTGTATCTATGGCCTAATACGGTCAAAGTTTTTTAACTTGGAGGATAATTATAATGAAGTTTATACGTGTTTTATCTTTGATGCTTGTAGGCATTATTCTTGCATTTACACTTACTTCTTGCGGCGGCGGTTCATCATCTGAAATTACAGTAACTCTTACTATTAAAGATGAAGCAACAGGAACAGCTATTCTTGATGCAGGCAATGTAACCATCAAGGGTAAGGATATTAGTGTTGTTGATGCAATTGTTGAGGGCTGCACATATTATGAAATCCCTTATGAAACATCAACTGATGATGCAGGTAATGAATTTATTACAAAGATTGAAGCTTATGCAGATTCAAAGGATGAAGCAACCAATACTTCTTACTTCTGGATTTACACAGTTGCAGGCGAAGATGCATCAGGAAGCACAGCCCTTGCTGATGGTGCGGTTGTTGAATGTATTTTCACAAGCTACACTCCCGACTAAAAAGCAATAAGAAAATGCCCGATATATTCGGGCATTTTTTTGTAATATTTAAAGCTCTTATTCAATATAATGTAACAGTAAAAAACAGAGAGGAGCTTTTAAATGTTTATATATTCAATGAGAGCGAGCACGCTAAAATTTTTTGGGGTAACTGCCATTGCCCTTGTAGCTCTTGTAACGCTTCTTGTATTTATTCCTACACAGAATAAGGATAATATAGAGGTGTCAGCAACTACTTCACAAAATATCAGGCTTGATAAAATCAAAACAGCGAACGACCGTATAGACTTCCTCAGGCAATTTGGTTGGGAGGTGGAGAATACTCCTATCGAGGAGGCTGAGGTGACAATTCCAAATGAATTTGATAAGATTTATCAAAGCTATAATGAGCTTCAGAAAAAGCAAGGCTTTGATCTTTCAAAGTATAGGAAAAAAGATGTTATGCGATATACATATAAGGTTACAAACTATCCTGATTATAACGGTGATGTTTACGTAAGCTTTCTTGTATATAAAAATAAAGTTGTAGGCGGTGACGTTTGCTCAGCAGATGTAAACGGATTTATCCACGGGCTTGACAGGACAATTGAGTTTTAAAAAAGAGGCGTAAAACGCCTCTTTTTTACATTAGTTTATATTCAATTTGCTCGTAAAGATTATTAAGTGTAATATAAAGGTTAGCAAACAGCAAAATCGAGAGCACAAGCGGAATAAGCCAATATGCGCTGGATATTTCGGTTCTATAAAGAATATATCCAAGGCTTACAATAACTGAAGCTGAAAAAATAACAAGGCTTATATTAATTTTGCCAAGAGCTTCCTTTAATTGATTATTGTAAACATCACTAAGACGGCTATCTTTAATATCTTTACTTGGCGCAAGAGTATTTTTTATAAATTTTTTTAATTCAATAAAAATAAGGACTACGGACAACGCCATTGCAACGTGTTCTATAATTGCAGCTATCTGACTGAATGTATATAAGTCATAAGCTTCAAAGCTTCTTTCAATATCACCGAGAGTAAACTTTGCACAAAAGGCTGTTGATAAAGCAAAGGAAATTGCAGAAAAAACTACAAAAGAAGCAGAAGAAATCACGGTATACTTTGCAACCTTGGTAATTTTTCTAAGGGTTAGTATTGCTAAAAGAATGAATAGTGAGCCAATAAAGGTAGGTACAACATTCATTCCGTCAATCCACACGTTTGCAAAAAACAGGGCTCCGACAACCAACAGGGATATAACGCCCCTTAGCTTTCTGCGAATAAAAAGACCTTTATCGGAAACAATTTCTTCTTGATAGATTGTGGCTATAGCTTCTAAAAATGTTTTTTCTTTGAAAATCTTTTGAGTATAAATAATTATTAGTGTAAGCCAGATAATACTCAAAATAGACGTTATAAAAAGATGAACTAAAATAAATAAATTCTTATAATCAGCTATGTTGAATTGCACCGTACTTGTAACAAGTCCGCTGTATTCGTAACTTGAAAGTGAGCAGAGCTCCGGAAGTACAGAAAGAGAAGCTTTAACTACAAAGAAAATCTTTGTTAAAGCAGCAATATTGTCAAGACCGTTAAAAATGGCATTGCTCTCAAATCTTGTACCAAAGTATTCAAGCCCCATAAAAATCCGATTTATTGCAGGAAGAACAAAAATAAGCTCTATTATTGCAAATGAAAAAGTGAATACAAGCACATAAGTGTCGTCTACAAGGGGCACAAGAAGCATTGCACCGAATTTTAGTAGCATTAACCATTTTAGTTTTGTAAGACTTTCTGAGGCATCTCTCACATTAGGGCAAAGGTCTGCCCATTTTTCAAGTCCTTTTAAGAGAAAAATATAACCGAGAAAGTCAGGCAATATATCAACTACATTCAAACAAGGATTTGCAAGAAAAACAAATGCAGCAACAAAAAAAACGTATCCAAAAGAATTCTTCAAACTTTTTTGCTTTGTTACATTTAATTCACTCATTATTTTTTGTCCCCCTTTTTATTATTCCTTTTTTGTGCGAGAATTCTGTCGTAAAGGTCGTCACGAGGCGGCATATCCTCATCTCCCTCAAGGCAAATTCTCATATAACAGGTGAAGATTACAGCAAGATTTAAAAATAAACAGAGGTATTCAAGAACAAAGGAGAAAAATCCAATATTGTTTAATAATAGTCTTAGGTTATTGTTTATTGATGCTCCGTTTATAAACAGTGAGCTGACAGCAGAAATTGTTTCTAAAATGCCGTATACCGTAGTTGCGGCAATCATTCCAACTGATCGTGATGCAAGTTTTGGCAATTCTACTTCTTTTGCCAACCTATAAATACCAAGCATCAAGAAAACCGTAAAAATACAAGCAATAAAACTTGAAATTTCTGCAATCGGAGCGATTATTTTTGTTTGCATCAATTCTTTATCGGTAAAGAAAAGTCTTACTATGTATACCGCAAATCCGAGAATTGACGTTGCAGTAAGCGCAACAAGTGTTTTTCTTGCAAACTTAAAGTTTTTATTGTCGGGGCAATATGTAACTGTTTTTTTTAGGGCACAGAACATCAGAATAGAGCCGATAAAGGCTAAGTTTGGCAGTACATCTACACTACTGAGCTGCAGAAACAC
>JAZNAB010000035.1:0-15414 GCA_045586285.1 Candidatus Flemingiibacterium sp.
CGCAGGCGCAATTGTTAACTCACGGATAAAAAGAGTTGTAATCGGGGCTAAGGATAGCCGAGCCGGTGCTTTCGGCAGCCTTTTAAATCTAAACTTTTATCCGTTAAATCACAAACCGGAAATAGTATTCGGCGTACTAGAAAACGAATCGGTTAAATTACTTAAATCATTTTTCTCAAATCTTCGTAATAAGCAAAAATCAAAAAGCAAAGCTGATTTACTGTAAAATCTATAACACATTATACTAAAAAAGCATAACTGCGTTCTGTATTTTTTGACAGAACGCAGTATTTTGCAAATAAGTATTGTAGAAAAGTTTTTTATGTGATATAATATAATGTGGAGTTTTATTTTAAACTGATTTTTTATCATACGGAGTATTGTTATTTTTATGAAATATCTAGTTTTGCTCTGCGATGGAATGGCTGATTACAAAATAGCAGAGCTTGAAGACCGCACCCCTATGGAAGCAGCAAAAAAAACTACTATGGATATGCTTGCTTCAAAATCTATATGCGGAACCGTATCAAACGTTCCAAACGGTATGGTGCCGGAAAGCGATACCGCAAACTTAGCCGTTTTATCGTATAATCCCGAAATTTATTCTAAAGGCCGCTCCCCTCTTGAAGCGGTTTCAATGGGTCTTACAATGAGAGAAGATGACACCGCTTATCGCTGCAACCTTGTTACTCTCAGCGAGGAAGAAGATAATTACGAAGAAAGAACTATTCTTGACCACAGTGCCGATGAAATCACAATCGATGAGGCAAGTGAGCTTGTAAAAGCTTTGGAAGAAGCTTTTTCGACCGAGGACAGACATTTTTTCACCGGTGTAAGCTACCGTCACTGCTTAATATGGAACAAAGCCCCCGCTGAATGTGAATTTATGCGTCCACACGATATTTTAGGCAAGAAGATCGGGAAGTATCTTCCGTCGGGAAATCTTGGTGCTCCTTTTCTTATGCTTATGAAAAAAAGCTATGACATTTTAAATAACCATCCCATAAATATGGCTCGCCGAGCAAGAGGTCTTAAACCTGCAAACTCTATGTGGCTTTGGAGTCCCGGCAAAAAGCCCGCACTTCCGAATTTTTATGAAAAATGGGGTATAAGAGGAGCTGTTATTTCGGCTGTTGACCTTATTAAAGGAATCGGACTTTGTGCAGGTATGCAGTCTATAGAAGTTGAAGGTGCTACGGGAAACGTACACACAAATTATCAGGGCAAGGCTGATGCAGCTATTGAGGCTTTTGAAAACGAAAAGGATTTAGTATATATCCACGTTGAAGCCCCCGATGAATGCGGACACCGTGCCGAGATTGAAAACAAGATTTTATCAATTGAAAAAATTGACGAGCTTATTTTAAAGCCGGTTTATGAATATCTTGTTTCAACAGATGAGGACTTTAAAATTATGGTTCTCCCTGACCATCCAACGCCAATCGCACTCAGAACTCACTCTATGGATCCTGTTCCGTTTATCATCTATTCTTCAAAAGAGGATAGAGACGGCGTGGCGGTGTTTTCTGAAGAAAATTGCGCTAATGCAGGATTCTATATTGAACGGGGAGAAGAACTGTTCTCTCACTTTATCGAAAAATAAAAAAGGACGTCCTTTTGGGGACTAAGGGCAAAGATAATGAACGAAGCTCAAAATTTTGCTCCCGAAAAAGAACCAAGCGGTTTTAAATTTGCTCGGGAATTATATGATTGGATTGAAATATTTGTTATAACTATATCTTCAATATTGATTGTTTTTTCGTTTTTTCTAAGAGTTGCCTATGTTGACGGCGACAGTATGAATAACACTCTCATCAACAAAGACACCCTTGCGGTAAGTAACTTTTTATATACGCCGAAGCAAAATGATATTGTAGTTTTCCAAGCCCCCTACAGCAGTGTTGACGGCGGCGTTGTAAAACGAGTTATTGCAACCGAAGGACAGGTTGTGGATATTGATTTTGAAAATTGGATTGTTTACGTTGATGGTAAGCCTTTAGATGAACCCTACGTCAATTATCAGAGTGGAGCATTTATGCACTCATACAGAGTTGACTTCCCTATGACAGTTCCAGAGGGCTGCGTCTTCGTAATGGGTGATAACAGAAACAACTCAAACGACAGCAGAGATACCGATATCGGTTGTGTTGACACAAGATTTATTTTCGGAAGGGTTCTTTTCCGCATAACACCTATAAGTAAATTCGGAGCTGTCAACTAGTCATTAAGAAAGGATTTGTAAAATGCCGTCAGAAGTAATTCAATGGTTTCCGGGGCATATGGCAAAAACTCGCCGTCTTATCGGTGAATGCCTGCCTCTTGTGGATATTGTGATTGAAATTCTTGATGCAAGAATTCCAAAAAGCTCAAAAAATCCCGAAATTGAAAAACTAATAAAAACAAAACCGTGCTTAACGGTTTTCAGCAAATCCGGACTTGCCTCTCAGGAAGCCAATAAGCTTTGGCGTGAATACTATAAAAATGCAGGTAATGAAGCTATTTTTTATGATTGCCAAAGCGGAGATAACATCTCACAAATTGCTCCTGCTGTGAAAAAGATTCTTGAAAACAAAATTGAAAAGTACGAAGAAAAAGGTATGTCTGGCAGACGCCTTAAGGCTATGATTGTAGGAATACCGAATGTCGGCAAATCATCTCTTATAAACAAACTTGCAGGTGCAGGAAAAGCAAAGGTAGAAAACCGCCCCGGCGTTACGCTTAACAAGCAATGGATACCAACGTCTATAGGTATAGATTTACTTGATATGCCCGGCGTACTTTGGCCAAAATTTGAAGATAAAACTGTTGGTGAAAATCTTGCTATCACGGGCGCAATCAAAGACGATATTCTCGATACCGAGCATATTGCAATCTTACTTGTCGGCAGGCTAAGAAAGCTTTCGCCTGAACTACTTTGTGCACGTTATAAGCTCGACGGCATCGAAAAATACGAGGATTTGCAGGACTATGAGCTTTTTGAGCTGATAGGTAAAAAACGAGGTTTTTTGGTATCTGGCGGCGAGATAAGCTATGAACGTACTGCCGCAATGCTTCTTGACGAATTCAGGAATGCTAAGATTGGCAGAATAACCCTTGAATTACCCGGCGACAACTAACAGATTATCAGGAAAGGACACTTTTATGAACTGGGATATTGAAAACGAATATTTCCAAAAAGGCATAGATACAATTGCCGGTACAGATGAAGCCGGCAGAGGTCCTCTCTGCGCTCCAGTTGTAGCGGCTGCCTGTATATTGCCAAAAGGTATTGAGCTTCCATATCTCAATGATTCAAAAAAGCTTTCCGAAAAAAGACGGAATGAGCTTTTTGAGCTAATTAAGGGTTCCGCCATTTCCTACGGTATTGCCGAGGCTTCTCCAAGGGAAATCGATGAGCTTAATATTTTAAACGCTTCACAGCTTGCAATGAGAAGAGCAGTTTCAATGCTTTCTTTCACTCCGGATCTTGTACTCGTTGACGGAAATGTTGCAAGGGATTTTAATATGAAAGCGGTTGCGGTTGTTGGCGGTGATGCAAAAAGCCCGTCTATTGCCGCTGCGAGTATACTTGCAAAGGTCACAAGAGATAGACTGATGGAAGAGCTTGACAAAAAATACCCCGCTTTACTTTTAGCAAAGCATAAAGGTTACCCGACGAAAGAGCATTACGCCCTTCTTAATAAATACATTGATGAACACGGTGAAGCTCCCGAAATATACAGAAAAAGCTTCCTAAGAAAGATGCACAAAGATGAGTTATAGGTCTTTACTCGGTAAACGTGGTGAGGACCTTGCTTGCAGACTTCTTGTAAATGAGGGCTTTACAATTATAGAGCGAAACTTCCACGTTTCACACGATGAAATCGACATAATAGCTGCAGACGGGAAATATATTGTATTTGCGGAAGTCAAAACTCGTGCGCAAACCTTATCAAACAAGCGTTTTGGACGTCCCGCAGCTGCGGTAAATTATCAAAAAAGGCAAAAGCTTCTTCGTGGTGTAAGTGAGTATCTTCGCCAAAACAAACCAACAGGTCAGCCCAGAATTGATGTGATTGAAGTTTATATGCCGTCGATCAGACAAGGTTCGCCCGTTGATGTTTCAACTCTAGAACCAATCGGCATAAAGCATATAAAAAACGCAGTTCAAAAATAAACATAAAGGTAGAATTGTATGCATAATTTAAAGCTTTTTGACCTGCACTGTGACACACTTTACGAGGCTCGAAAACAAAATAAAAGCCTTTTAAAAAATAATCTTTGCCTCGACTTTGAAAGGCTATCCGAATACGATAGTTTTTGCCAAGTCCTTGCTATGTGGAGTGATAAAAATTTAGACGGCGATACTGCCTACAAACACTTTTTTGAAGCTCACAAAATACTTTCAAATGAACTTGAAAATCAGTTACACATAAAGTTTTGCACGTCGAATAATGATCTCACCGCCTGCGAAAAAGCCGGTAACAATGCGGTTTTCTTAGCTGTTGAGGGGGGAAAACTGATTTGTGAAGATATTTCAAGGCTTGAAGTGCTATATAATCACGGCGTCAGATTTTTAACTCTTGTCTGGAATGATTTTTGCAAAATCGGCGGCTCGGCAGGTTGTGCTGAGGGTATTTCCAAATTCGGCATTGAAGTTTTAAAAACCTGCTTTTCACTAGGAATTATTCCCGACGTGTCACACTCTTCCGACTCACTTTGCGACGACGTTATTTCTCTTTGTGAAGAAGCGGGAAAAGTTGCCGTTGCAACTCATTCAAATTCAAGAGCTCTTTGCAATCACGTTCGAAACCTCACAGATGAGCGTTTTGTCAGAATTTCAAAGCTTGGCGGAATTGTTGGAATAAGCCTTGCTCCTATGCATCTTTGCGAAGATGAAAAGGCAGATATTTCAACCATCGCATCTCACATTGAACACTATGTTTCCCTTGGCGGAGAAAATACGGTTTGTCTTGGCTGTGACCTTGACGGTGTTTCCACTTTACCAAGCGGCATAAACAGTGTGTCGGATTTATATAAAATTGCAGATTTTCTCGGCGGGATAAACTATTCCGACGATTTAATTAAAAAAATATTTTTTTACAATGCCCGAAATTTTGTGTTAAAATGGGTTAAATAAAATTTGTATTTGTGCCGATTTAATAGCGGCAGAATTGGAGAGAATTATGAAATTCATCAGTACACGAGGCGGAAAAGATTACGTTTTTGCCGCAGAGGCAATAAAAAAAGGACTTGCTTCCGACGGCGGACTTTTTATGCCAATGCATATTCCCCACATAAGCAAACGTACATTAACTCACCTTTGTGAGCTTTCATATCCTGAACGAGCAGCCCACATTCTTTCAATGTTTTTATCGGACTACAGCTATAGTGAATTATTAAGCGACTGTAACAAGGCGTATTCCGCAGAAAAATTTGTTGGCGGTGCTGCGCCCGTTCATAAGCTTGATGAAAGCACATTTGTACTTGAGCTTTGGCACGGCCCAACTTGCGCTTTTAAAGATATGGCACTTCAGATTATGCCAAAACTTCTTTCCACCGCACTGAAGAAAACCAACGAAAAACGCACCGCATTTATTCTCGTTGCGACAAGCGGTGACACCGGCAAGGCAGCACTCGAAGGATATCGTGATGTTGACAACGTTAAAATTATGGTTTACTATCCCGAAAACGGTGTAAGCCTTGTACAAAAGTTGCAAATGGCAACGCAAGAAGGTGACAATGTTTACGTTGCTGCAATTGAAGGAAACTTTGATGATGCTCAAACGGGCGTTAAGGAAATTTTTTCTGATGAAGCCGCCGCAAAGCTTTTAAACGCCAACGGATATTTTCTTTCAAGTGCAAACTCTATAAATTGGGGCAGACTTGCACCGCAGATTGTTTATTATATTTCTGCATACTGTGACCTTCTTAACAAAGGCGAAATTATTCACGATGAAAAAATCGATGTTACCGTACCAACAGGCAACTTCGGTAATATCTTTGCAGCATTTATAGCTAAAACTATGGGACTACCCATAAACCGACTTGTATGTGCTTCAAATAAGAATAACATATTGACAGACTTTTTAAACACGGGAACTTACAACAAAAACAGAGAATTCCATACAACAATGTCACCATCAATGGATATTCTTATTTCAAGTAATCTTGAACGTCTTCTTTATACCCTTTCAGGCCCGGAAGCTACAAGGGGATATATGAAAGAGCTTTCAGAAAAGGGCGAATATACAATATCTTCGGCGCTTAAGACAAAAATTGACGCTCATTTCACTGGTCTTTTCTGCAATGAAGAACAAACTGCAGAACAAATCAAACTCACCTTCAATGATGAGGGATATTTAATTGATACACATACAGCCGTAGCTCTCCACTGTGCAAAAGAGTATATGAAAAAATGCGGAAGCGGACTTAAAATGCTTGTTGTTTCAACAGCAAGTCCCTACAAATTTGCTTCCGACGTTTATAAGTCTATAAAGGGAGAATCCCCTAAAGATGAGCTTTCTGCACTCACAGAGCTTTCAAAGCTTACCGGCACTGATATTCCCTATCCGCTTAAGGACATAGATAAACGTGATATCAGATTTAAAACCGTAATTAACAAAAAAGATATGTTCTCTGAGGTAAAAAAGGCCCTTAATATCGACTAGCCTTAACTTTATACAAGATTCAAAACAGCCTGCAAACTGTAATATGGAGATAAATATATGTCACTGTACGTTTTATCCGACACTCATCTGTCAACGCGGGATAATAAGCCAATGGATATATTTGGAGCAAGGTGGGCAGATTATACCGAAAAGCTCCAAAGCCGTTGGAATAAGTTAATAACTAAAGATGATACTGTTGTCATAGCAGGTGATATTTCTTGGGCAATGAGCCATACGGGCGCTCTTGATGACCTTAGATTTATAGATAATCTGAACGGAAACAAAATAATAGGCAGAGGAAACCACGATTATTGGTGGACTTCCATAAAAAAACTCGAAGAGCTTTGTCGTGACAATAATCTAAAAACCATCAAATTTCTTTATAACAATGCCTATTTGGCAGAGGATTTTATAATCGCAGGCTCTAGGGGCTGGTATATAGATGAGTCAAACAAAAAAATGCCTCGTGATGCGGATTATCAAAAGATTGTGTCAAGAGAAGCTATCCGACTTGAGCTTAGTTTAACCGAAGCTGTAAAGCTTCAGAAAGAAATTATGGCAAATGGTGAAAAGGAACGTGAAATATTAGTGTTTCTGCATTTTCCGCCTGATTTTAAAGGATATGTCTGCCGGGAAATAGTTTCAGTTCTTGAAAAATACGGTATTCGCCGCTGCTACTACGGACACATTCACGGAGTTTACGATATCCCGAGAAGCGAAGTTTCTGGCGGGATAAGATACACACTGACCTCTGCCGATTATCTTGATTTCACACCTCTTATCATACTTCCCGAGTGAAAAAGCAACTTATTTACAAAATAATTAAAAAAATTATCCTGAATATTCTTGACTTTACGCAAATTTATAGTATAATATAATGTAGTATAAAAATTAAAATGCTCGCAAACTGTGTATAGCGCTGTATTGGGAAAGGTATAGGCTGTGCTGCGGTGCGGCAATATCTTTTGGAGGAATAAAAACTATGAGTCTTAAAAATGTAAACAAACCCGAAACTAATGTTGTTGAAATCGAGTTTACAGCCGACAAGGCTACTTTCGATGCAGCTGTTGATAAAGCGTTCAAAAAGAATGCTAAGAATATCAACATTCCCGGCTTCCGCAAGGGAAAAGCTCCAAGACACATTATTGAAAAAATGTACGGCAAGGGAGTTTTCTATGATGAAGCTCTTAACGACATAATCCCCGAAGCTTACGAAGAAGCAATCAAGGATCAGAACTTTGATATAGTAAGCCGTCCTGAATTTGATGTTGTTGATATAAACGATGACGGTGTTACATTCAAGGCTAAATTCTTTGTAAAGCCTGAGGTTGAAATTAATGATTACATTGGTATTCCTGTAACAAAAACTGTTCGTGAAGCAACAGATGCTGACGTTGATGCTGAAGTTGAACAGACACGTTCACGCAACTCCCGTCAGATAGAGATTACCGACCGTGCAGCTCAGATGGGCGACATTACCGTTATCGATTTTGATGGCTATGTTGACGGTGTGGCATTTGACGGTGGCAAGGCTGAAAAGCACACATTGGTTCTCGGTTCCGGTCAGTTTATCCCCGGATTTGAGGAGCAGATTGTCGGCAAAACAATAGGTGAAGAGTTTGACGTTAATGTAACCTTCCCTGAAGAATATCACGCAAAAGAACTTGCAGGTAAAGCTGCAGTATTTAAGTGTAAGCTTCACGAAATCAAATTCAACGAGCTTCCAGAGCTTGATGATGAATTTGCAAAAGATGTTTCTGAATTTGATACTCTTACTGAATATAAAGCTGATGTTAAGGCAAAAATTCAGGAAAGATATGACAATGCAGCTAACGGTGAAATTGAAGAACAGCTTATAAACGCTCTTATCGAAAAACTCAAGGCAGAGATTCCTCAGCCTATGTTTGACGCCGAAACCGAAAACTTTGTTCGTGACTTTGACGGCAGACTTCGTATGCAGGGCCTTGATCTTAAGACATACTTTAAGTATACAGGACTTGACCTTGATGCCCTCAGAGCGCAGATGGCTCCTCAGGCAGAGCGTCAGGTTAAGACTCGTCTTGCTCTCGAAAAGATTGTAGAGCTTGAAAAGATTGTTCCTACCGAAGATGAAATCAATGAAGAATATAACCGTATGTGCAAGGCGTACAATATGGAACTTGATAAAGTTCGTGAAATGGTTGACTCTACTATGGTTTCAACAGACGTTGCGGTTAAGAAAGCGGTTGACCTTGTAAAAGAAAAAGCGGTTATCACCGAAAAGGCGTATGAAGCTCCCAAAGCTGAATAATTTCGCCCTAATTTAAATACGATATTGGGCGGCTTCGGTCGCCCAATAAAGCTCTTTAGACAAATTGTGTTTTTTCGACACCTAAAATTGATTATTATATACTAAGAAAGGTAGTAAATTTTATGGCACTTGTACCTATGGTCGTAGAACAAACCGTGAGAGGTGAGCGTTCTTACGATATTTATTCCCGTCTTTTAAGCGACAGAATTATTTTTTTGTCAGATGAAGTGAATGACCAGACCGCCTCTCTTGTTGTTGCACAGCTTCTTTTCCTTGAAGCGCAGGATCCTGACAAAGATATCAATCTATATATAAACAGTCCCGGCGGATCAATTTCCGCAGGTATGGCTATTTATGACACGATGAACTTTATAAAATGCGACGTTTCAACAATTTGTATCGGTATGGCTGCAAGTATGGGAGCATTCCTTCTCGCTGCAGGCGCTAAAGGAAAGCGCTTTGCTCTTCCCAACAGTGAAATTATGATTCATCAGCCGCTCCTCGGCGGACTTCAAGGCCAAGCCTCTGATATCAAAATTCACGCCGATCACATTATCCGTACCCGTGAGCATATGAATAGAATTCTTGCAGAGCGTACCGGACAAAGCGTTGAGCAGATTGAAGCTGATACCAATCGTGATAACTTTATGACTGCTGATCAAGCGTGCACCTATGGTCTTATTGACAAAGTAATCTCAAAAAGAGAAAAATAAGCAAAGGACTTTCAAATGTCAAATAGAAATCAAAAAAACGACAATAAAAATTATTGCTCTTTTTGCGGAAGAAGCGAGGAGCAGGTTAATTATATGATTCCCTCTCCTACAGGTGCAATTATATGCGACAAGTGTATTGATACTTGTAATTTAATTATTGATGAACACGAAAACACGGTTGAAGCCGATACATCTGAGTTAACTTTTGCAACGCTTCCGAAGCCTATGCAAATAAAGGCAATGCTTGACGAATATGTAATCGGTCAGGATCAAGCCAAAAAGGTGCTTTCAGTTGCCGTTTACAATCACTATAAAAGAATCCTGAATATGCCAAAGCCAAGACGTTACAAGAGAGGCGAAAAGCAGACATCAGACACAGATACAAATGTGGAAATTCAAAAAAGCAATGTTTTGCTTCTCGGTACAACAGGTGTTGGTAAAACATACCTTGCACAAACACTTGCAAAAGCGCTGAAAGTTCCGTTTGCCATTGCAGATGCCACAACTCTTACTGAGGCAGGCTACGTTGGTGAAGATGTTGAAAATATTCTTTTAAAGCTTATTCAGGCAGCTGACTACGATATTGAAAAAGCAGAAAAAGGCATTATCTATATCGATGAAATTGATAAAATCTCAAGAAAAAGTGAAAACCGCTCTATAACCCGTGATGTTTCTGGTGAGGGCGTACAGCAGGCATTATTGAAAATTCTTGAAGGTACTGTTTCCAATGTTCCGCCGCAGGGTGGACGAAAGCACCCAAATCAAGAGTTTATTCAAGTCAATACCGCAAATATACTCTTTATCTGCGGCGGCGCATTTGATAAGCTTGAGGATTTGATTTCGGAACGTAAAGGAAACCAAATGGTAGGCTTTACAAGTGATGTAAAAAAAGAAAGCGAAAAGAAAAAAGAGGGTATTTACCGTGATGTAACTCCTCACGATATAGTTAAATACGGTCTTATTCCCGAACTTGTAGGAAGACTTCCTGTTATAGTTTCTCTTGACAGCCTTGATGAAAAGGCACTCGTAAGAATATTGACTGAGCCAAAAAATGCTTTAGTAAAACAGTATCAAAAACTACTTTCACTTGACGGCGTTGAGCTCATATTTGAAGATGGCGCAGCTGCGGCAGTTGCAAAACTTGCTCTTGAACGCAATACTGGTGCCAGAGGTTTACGCTCGATAATTGAGGAAGTTATGACTGATATAATGTATGATGTTCCATCAAGAAATGATATTTCAAAGGTAATTATTACAAAAAACACCATATTAAAAAAATCAGGCGCAAAGTTTATTACCAAATAAATATTATGTTGGCGGGTATATAAAATATATCCGCCAATGAATAATAATTTTTTTTAGCATTAAAGCGAAAAAACTGTTTTTTTGTCAGTTTCGACATTCTGTATAAGGAGGATATTATGTGTTCCCTTAACATTATTAATAACACATTAGAATTGATTCCAAAAGTGCCTACGGAAAATCCCGATTACAAAGCTGAAAACCTCATACTGATGTTTTTTGTTTTCTCGTTAATTGGTTGGATTTGGGAAGTTATTTATATTAGCATAAGCGAAAAGGTCATTGCAAAAAGAGGTATGCTTCACGGTCCTTGGCTTCCGATTTACGGTATTGGCGGAATACTTATTGTCCTTCTTTTTACTCCATTCAAAAACAGACCTGCTATTATTTTTATTCTTGCAGCACTTTTGTGTACTGTCATTGAATATATTACAGCAATTGCTACAGAGCGTGTTTTTGGCTGCAGATGGTGGGATTATAGCACCAAAAGACTTAATCTTAAAGGAAGAATATGTCTTGCAGGGGGTATGCTGTTTGGAATATGCGGAATAATCGGAACTTGCTATTTAGGCCCGGTTCTTGACAATATTCTCTCAAGCATAGACATTAATGTTCGTGTAACAGCATCAATAATTCTATGTGCGCTGTTTTTCTTAGATGTGTTTTTCTCTTTTTTATCACCAAACAAGGGAAAGGGCATTACCTATCCGCCCATAGAAGACAAAACAAACACCAAACAATCAGAAAGTAAAGAATAAATCTAATAAGTAAAAAATGCACCCCAAAAATTTGGGGTGCATCATTTTTATACGTCAAATAATATTATTCCTTTGCCGCATCTGCAATTACTTTTGAAGCAACATTAGCAGGAACTTCCTCATAACGCTCAAAGTAGAACGTGAACACGCCTCTGCCTTGGGTTAATGCTCTGAGTGCAATTGGATAATCCATCATTTCGGACTTCGGAACTTCTGCCTCAACAGTTGTATATCCCTTCTTTTCGTGAGAAGCTTCCATTCCGAGAACTCTACCACGACGCTTGTTAAGGTCACCTATAACATCACCAACCATATTGTCGGGAATAGTACACTTAAGTGCACCGACAGGCTCGAGAAGTACCGGATTTGCTCTTGGCAAACCGTCCTTGTAAGCAAGGTTGGCTGCCATCTTAAAGGACATTTCCGAGGAGTCAACATCGTGATAAGAACCATCATAGAGGTCCGCAGCAAGTCCAACAACAGGATAACCTGCAAGAACACCCTTTTGCATTGATTCAAGAAGCCCCTTTTCAACTGCAGGGAAGAATCCCTTCGGAACCGCTCCGCCTACAACACTCTCTGTAAAGTCAAGGCCGTCTGAATCGCTTGGTGAGAACTTAATCTTAACGTGTCCGTACTGACCGTGACCGCCGGATTGCTTCTTATGTTTACCTTCTGCCTCAACCGGTTTCTTAATTGTTTCTCTGTAAGCAATCTTTGGTTTTTCAAGAACAACGGAAGTACCAAAACGATTCTTTAATTTTGCAACAAGCACATCAAGGTGAATATCACCGACACCTGAAATAAGCAGCTGCTTTGTTTCCGCATTATTTTCGTATCTTGTAGTTAAATCTTCTTCAAGGAGCTTTGCAATACCGGACGAAATCTTATCCTCGTCGCCCTTTGCCATCGGCTTTATAGCCTGTGTTAAGAAAGGCTCAGGGAAATCAATTCCCTTATATTTGATATTCTTGGAAGAAACAGTAAGTGTGTCGCCTGTATTAACAGATGTTAACTTAGCAGTCATACCAATATCTCCGCAGCAAAGCTCGTCAACCTCTGTTTGTTTTTTTCCTTTGATTGTATAAATGTGCGCCATCTTTTCCGATGCACCGCTTGAGGTGTTGCGAAGTGTCATATCACGCTTCAGCCCGCCGTTCATAACCTTAAAGAAAGACATCTTTCCAACAAACGGGTCAGCAATGGTCTTAAACACAAATATTGATGTTTCACCTACAGGATCAATCTCCAATGTTCCTTCACCATCATCGGTTATGATCTTTTCTGTGCCTCTTGCTGTAGGACGAGGGAATGAGTTTGCAATATTGTCAAGCACCGCTGTAACTCCCCACATCTTTGTTGCCGAACCGCAGAATACAGGTACAATTCCGCCGCTGATAATACCATCGTGAACGGCATTGATCGCTTCATTATAAGTAATTGTTTCACCTGCAAAGAATTTTTCCATAAGCTCTTCGCTGGTTTCCGCTATAGATTCATACAGCATATTTCTGTATTCCTCTGCAATAGCCTTGAATTCTTCAGGAATTTCAGACTCCATATTAGCGCCGGATTTATCGTAAACTTCCGCCTTCATATCTATAAGGTTTAAGAATCCGATAACCTTATCGCCTTCAATCATTGGTATTAAAAGAGGACAAACTGCTACGCCGAATTTTTCACGAAGTCCGTCAAAAACTCTCTTAAATCTTGCCTCTCCGTCGTCAAAACGATTAATAAAGAATGCCTTCGGGATTCCTTCCTTATCAGCATAATCCCAAGCAAGCTCTGTACCTACTTCGATGCCGTTTCGTCCGTCAACCATAATAAGTGCAGCATCGGCAACTCTCATACCTTCAAGCACTTCGCCTGCAAAATCAAGATAGCCAGGGGTATCAATAATATTTATTTTGCTGTCCTTCCAGAATAACGGTGCAACAGTTGTTGAAAGTGAAAAACCTCTTCGAATTTCCTCAGGGTCATAGTCACTTACGGTATTTCCCTCAGGAGTCCTTCCCAGACGATCAGTTTCTTTCGCAAGGTAAAGCATAGCCTCAGCAAGCGAGGTCTTTCCGCTGCCACCGTGACCTAAAAGGCAGACGTTACGAATACTTTTTGTGTTAATCTTGTCCATTGTGAAATGCTCCTTTTCTAAATGTAATAATATTTTAGGAAATAATCCGTCCGATTTGGACAGGCTCAGATGACAAATATTAAAAAATCATTTTTGGTGATAAATGATAACATTCATTAACTGACTACACTGTATATTATACATTATGCAAAGACTTTTTTCAAGAGGTTTAGGAAAAATAATACACATCAGCTCATAGAAAACGCCGCAAGTTTTTTGTGCATTTTTAACAAAACAGTCTTCCCTGCCAAGTATTTTGGGAATACATAAGTTTGTCAATTTCATTCATTACAACTAGCTTTTTCCGGCTCCATATGGGTGCTATCAAACTGCTTTCCATACCGTCACCTGTAAGCCTTCCTATTACCGTTTCCGGTGGAAAAACTTCAAGTTGCGATACAACAATTTTAACATATTCTTCAAGCGTCAAGCATTCAAATTCTCCTCGTTCATACATTGAAGCAAGGGTGGTATCCTTTATAACGTGAAGCAAATGAAGCTTAATTAGGTCCGGTCTGAGCTTCGCTACCGCCTTCGCAGATTCAAGCATCATATCTTTATCTTCGGTCGGCAATCCGTTTATTAAATGCACACCAATGTTTATATTTGGCGATGCCCTACGAAGTTTTTCATATCCCAACACAAAATCATCAAAGCTGTGTCCACGACTTATTAAATTTGCCGTACTGTCGTGTATTGTCTGAAGCCCAAGCTCTACTGTCAAAAAGGTTTGCTTTGAAAAATATGAAAGCAAATCGCAAATTTCATCATCAAGGCAGTCTGCACGGGTAGCAATACTCAGCCCAACAGTATTTTTAAAAGATAATGCTTGAAGATATTTCTCCCGAAGCACTTCCGGCGCCGCATAAGTATTGGTAAAAGCTTGAAAATATGCAATGCACAATGGATTTTCCCACTTTTTAGATAAAACTTTATATGCCTTTTCAAGCTGTTCTTTTATACTTATGTCCGGCTCAGCACAAAAATCCCCAGAACCTCTTGCCGAGCAGTATATGCAGCCGCCCTTCCCTTTTGTTCCATCTCTGTTTGGGCAGGTGAAACCTGCATCAATGGGAAGCTTTGCGCATTTTTGACCAAATTTTTTTCTCAAAAAATAATCATATGAGTAATAGCGTTTGTTAGAATCGCTGTATGGGAATGGATTTGTTTTTGCTTGAGTCGGCATAGCGCACCTCCTATCTGATTGTATTACTTTTCTATTTCGGTGGTTTCCTGCATTTCGAAAGAAACTATCCAATATGGTAAAGTAGATGTTGCAAAGATTGATAATAATTCAGCTGCTAAATATATTATATTCCAAGCGCCCGATCCATATCGGTAAACATCATAAAGGTTAAATTCGTATGATTTTCTTCAACGCAACTTCTAATAAGAATATTTCTTATCAAGTTTATCACGAACCATACAATCTGCAATAACAAAAATATGACCGGTAATTATTTGACAAAGGTATCCCTATGCCCACAAGATGAACCCTTGATTGGTGCATCATCTTTAGATAATGCTTTTCCGCAACAAAAACAGTAATTAGCATCCCCCTTGTTAT
>JAZNAB010000036.1:0-5610 GCA_045586285.1 Candidatus Flemingiibacterium sp.
TTTTATCCGTATTGCCCCCGCCGCTTCCGATATCTCCGCCAAAAACCATAAGCAGAACACCTACTATCAGCATACAAAAAATAAAAATCAAGCTTTTCTTTTCTTTGAAAACCTTAAATATTTTATTTAAATCAATATTAGATTCATTCATAGAAAACCACCTCTGAATCAAAGCCAAAATTATTTAAAATAAAAATTCTGACATCATCTGCAAAAATTACAGCCGATTTTTTTATATTTACAACATATTTGTCATTCTTATATTCAACCCTGATATTTCCGTCTGATATTGAAAATTTATTTCTGAGAGATTTTTCAATATGTTCGCATACAATACTCCTTGCCCTATCGGAAGCGCCATATAACTTTCCGCTTTCTATTTTATATGAAAAATCTGAAATATCTAAAGAAGCAGTCTTCAGTATAACGTTGCCGATAGGAGTAACTATTATTAAAAGAATTATAAGTGAAAAAAGGTATTTGACATATTTTTTCAATTCGCTTTTTGGCAAGAAGCCCTCAAGAATTATAGATACAGTAGAAATACTTACAAGAGATAGAACAAAATTCTTTATTTCTGACATATTCCCCCCAAATAAAGCTTATAAACTGAGAATAGATGAACTTTTTGCAAAAATCGCAAGACCGTAAATAAACATAAGTGCTGCAATCACACAAATCGCCGCTAAGTATCCAAGAAGACCGCAAAACTCATCAAGCAGCCCCTTTTCCCTATCAAGACCTATAATATCTGCGGCAATAGAGGAAACAGAAACCCCAAGCCGTGTCAGCAAAATATTGGCAATAACCGGAATTAGCAGAACTGCAATTATAATAATTCCGACATATCCTGCCGTTCTACGAATAAGCGTAAGACTTCCGGCAACCGCACTTACAGCCTCTCCAGCAATATTCCCCGCCACAGGTACAACCTTTGAGGCTGCAAAGCGAGCTGCTCTCAAGGCAACGCTGTCAGCTTGTCTTGCAATTGAAGTTTGAAAAGTCATAACTGTAGAAATAATTGCCGCAATAAGAGCCATAAGCCAACCGAAAGTTCCCCTTACAAGCCCTGATATACCATTCAGTCTTAGCCCTCCGCCCATTCCCGATACAACAGCAAGTCCAAAGCAAACTTCAAGCACCGGGAATAATCCGTATTTTGCAAGTGCCTCTACAAATGTCAGTACAAGCATCATACCATTAGAACCTACTGTAGCTGCAGTAATATCTCCGCCCGCAATTCCCATAGCAAGCATTGTCGGCATCATTGCCGCCATTACATTTGAAAGGGTTGACAAGAATACCTCTGCGCTTTTTACAAGCGAGATTATTTGGCTGTAAAGCGCAAGCATAATGCAAATTCTCGATACAATTTCAAACACCGGCACAACAGAATAATTGTTAAATACGTCTTTTAATTTTGAAAGCGCCGAGGACACAAGCAAAATTCCCATAGTAACGCTAAACATTTTAAGAGCTGGCGAAACTGCTCCCAAAAAAGCCTTAATGAAAAGATTAAAAAAGTAGTTATACCCGAAATTGTTTGTAAACTTATCAGGTTCAAATATGTCATTCTCGGGAAGAGCACTGCGAGCTTCTCCGGGCAAAAGATCAAGAACACCCTCAACCCCAAATTCATCAGAGCTATAAGCAATCCCGGCTTCTTCAAATGCCGCTACGGGAATACTGCATAAAAGTATAATGAGTATTGGAACAAAAATAAATATTTTTATTATCTTCATAATCCAAGTATCTCCGAAGTAAGTCCAAACAGCTCATCTATCAAAGGTATGCAAAGAAGTAATATCTCAGCTTTTCCAAGAAGCTCCAATTTAGATGCCATTGACACTTCCCCCGCATCCCTGCAAGCTTCTGAGGACAGCCAAATTACCATAGTAATTCCAAAAGCTTTAAATAAAATTTCAAAATATTCTCCAAATCTTGTTCCTGCCATAAGACCTTTAACAAAATCTATAACAGGTATAAAAGCCGTAACAGCCGCACCAAAAATTATCAACGATGCCGCAAGTCCAACAAAACCAGCAAAATCACTTTTGTGTCCTCTCAGAATAATAATTGCTGCAAGGGCGCATAGTGCTATACCGCAGTATTTTATCATTTTAAAACCCAAATATAGAACGTATGTGAGAGAAAAGTGCTCCTAATTTTTCAGTAAGCATAAGCATTACGATAATAATTCCGGCAAGTGAAACAAGCACAGCTTGTTCGTCACGTCCGTATTTTGATAGCAGTTGATAGGAAATGCTGACAATAAGCCCTATCCCAGCGACCTTTATAATAAGGCTGATATCCATATATGTATATCCCTTTCAATTAAATCAGTATCAAGGCGAGAAAAATACCTGCCAATATGCCAAGAGATCGTGAAAGCCGTTCTCGTGCCGCAAGAACTTCCTCGGCCTCAGAAAGCAGCTCACGAAGCCGTGTGTAAAAATATTCACAGTGCTTTTTTTCTTCATTTGATGAGTGTGTGCCAAGGGAAGAAAAAAAGCTTTTCAGTTCTTTATACTGAACAGAGGAAAGATATAGTTTATTCTTACACTCATCAAGAGCTTTTACAGCGCCAACATTCCTTGTCAAAGGAAGAAAGCCGCACAGCTCAAGGTGTTTATCCTCATATTCTAAAAATATTCTGTCAAGTGGCGTCAGGTAATAATCAATTTGTGTTTCAATAAATTTCACAAGACGGCAAAAAGCATCAAGCTGTCTTACCGATGTATAAAGCATATGGGATATAAAAAAGCCGCAAGCACTGCAGGAAAAAAACACAAAAAATATTCCGATTATTTTATACAAAGCGCTTCTGCCTCCTCCCAGGTCAGATATGATAGAATAAATCTTCTGCTTATTTTACCGTTTACCCTTTCACGTTTTATCCCAATATACCCGCTGAAAAGACGATTATTGTGAAGCTTTTTTATTTGAGGACGGCTTAAAAGCTGTTCTGTATTTGAAGCGTGGGCGGTAGCAATTATGGGAACACCCGTATTCTGAGCCTCAAGCAAACATTCTGCCTCTTCCCTGTCCCCAAGTTCATCACATATTATAACTTCAGCACCCATAGTTCTTGTTGCAATTTCAGCACCGCTTCCCTTAGGATATCCCGAAAAAAAGTCGCAAAGAGTATTATCAAACATATGGGGAATATAAATTTCCCCTCTCGTATCAATAACTGCAACCCTTTTATTATACTCATCACCAAGCTTTGATGCCATATCACGAAGAAGCGTGGTTTTTCCCATTCCAGGAAGCGAATAAAAAAGCATTGACTTTACAGTTTCTCCATCTAAACAGTAAGATAAAGCCTGATCGCTGATATTTCTTACAATATGCGGGATACGGATATTTATGGAAGTAACTTGCCTGAGTGCACGGTAATCAGGCGCTATATTTCCGCAAACGCCAATTCTTATTCCCTCTCCGAAGCTGATATATCCGGAAATCATTGTATCCTCGTGAGCATATACCGATCCCCTGCAGAGCTTTTTTATACAAGCAGCCATATCCTCTTTTGAAAGTTTAATAGGTAAAACTTTGTTTTTACCGCCGATTGTTACTGATGCAGGGCGCATTTCCCTTAACCTTATCTCCCATATATCATCGAAGCAAAGCTCTCCCCTATTATTCAACTTGTCAATCTCCTCAAAAACTATAGGCGGCAAACTTTCTAACAAAGCCGAAGGAAGCTTTTTCAAAATCTCACCCCCACACCTTTATAATAAATTATACGGACAAGCAACTAATAAAATTACTTAAAAGCAAAAAAACTTTGCTTAAAAAAGCAAAGTTTTTAAAAGCTATTTCAATGTACTAATACCTTGTGTGTTATTTTACTGCAGATGTTGCCATCACACATTCAATACGTTTACACTCAAGTTCGCAAAGCGCACCTGCAGGTGCTTTGAGTGTACACATTTTTAACGCCCAGCAATCCCTGCAAATCTCGTTATCGTGAAAATTTGATTCCTTATTTACAGAATTTACAAAAGGCTTAAAATCAAGAGAGTTTCTGTTCATCTTAATCTGCAATCTTGCAAGATGATCAAGTTCTTTTTTTACAATTGGAAGATCTTCACGGCGAATTCCGTGATCAAGCTCCGAAGCAGGCTCAATACAAACCGTAATATCTTCCCCATTCTCGAACTTTTCCTTTGCAATGTCACAGAGTTCTGAATTAACCCTGTCAAATACTGTATCCCCAAGCTTTATTCTTGCACCGCCTGCATTAGATCTGTCAGAGGTGTCATCTCTAAAAAGTTTTCCCTCGCTATAAAGGGCATATAGCTCCTTGTACGTTTTCTCAATATCGCGGCTGTCAAATTTAGCAAGGTCATATCTAAGCTCCGATGAACATTCTTTTGGCATCGGGAAAACCAAATAATCAAGCATTTTATATGCTAATTCAGATAATGGAAGCACGTAACCGCTCACGCTGTCATAAGCTATACGCTGTCCTCCAACCTTAAAGGTATGTAACATTTGTATTTACAAGTCCTCTTGTCAGAGGCCTTCCTTTCATTTTATCAAATTCTGTTTCCAAGTTTTTTTCTTGCCATTGCAGTAGGGCTTTTTTTATTAGATCTGCTTAAATAAGTGTTTGCCTTTTTAGGTGAAAATACAATTTTTCCGAGAATACTTACCGGCACACATAAAAAACACAGAATAAATGTAATAACAGAAAAATCTCCCGCACCAAATATTAAGCCTATCAAAAGAGCAATCATTCCATAGACCGCCCCCGATAAAAGCGATATAATATTTGTACCGTCAGAAGCGGCAATCCGTGCAGATATGCCTGAAGAAAAAGCGCCAAAAAGCAAAACCGCAACTGCAATTATTGACATATATTTTTCCGGATCTTCAAAATTAATCAAAGCAGCCGTCAAAATAAGAGATAATATCAAAGCAGTCAGTATTCCGGCAAAAGACGATATTAATACCTGCCATAAAGGCTTCATTATTCCGGTTTCTTTTTTTGATATCATATTATTTTTCAAACACTTCACTCCTTACATATAGTTTTTATATCTATATGCAAAAGAGGCGATTTGTATGTCAGCAGTCTTCAGCTTTAACGTCAATAGACTTTATCGCATTTCTGAGAATTCTGATTTTTGTTCCGTCACGTCCAGTTTCAATCATAACGGTTTCTTCTTTAATGCTGACAACCTTACCTATAATACCACCGATTGTCGTAATTTCATCGCCAACTTCAAGAGAGTTTCTCATAGCTGCTGTTTCACGTTCCTGCTTCTTTTGCGGTCTGTACATAAAGAAATAGAATACAGCAATCATAACAACAATCATTAAAATCGTTGTCAATCCTTGTCCTTTCATAGCGTCATTAACATTGGCTGCGTTTTCTGCTGTTAATAATAAGTTAAGCATTGCTTTCCTCCAAAATAATATTATTCTTATATATTATATCTTATAAAGACACTTTTTTCAATACATATTTGTAAACTTCCTGAGAATTAGGACTATTATTTATTATCACCGGACATAAAAAACTCTATTTTGTGCTTTGAGTTTCTGTTAATTCTATAAAACCCGCCGGCAACTACTGCAAAAGACACCAAAAAGACAATG
>JAZNAB010000037.1:0-4773 GCA_045586285.1 Candidatus Flemingiibacterium sp.
ATCTAAAAAAATATATTATTAATGTTGTTTTTTGCAAAAAATATCAAAATAATGTTTATTGTGCATATAAACAATATTTAAACTTTGTAACAAATGATAAGTGAATATTTAAGGGAAATTGTTGACTTTTTGTCTTTGCTAAGGTATAATTAATATGGTTTGATGAAAACTATTTAAGATTTGTCGGTGTTGCCACAATGTCCGATTAATTGAATTGGCTGATATCGGCAGCTATACTTATTTTAAGGAGAAAAAATATGAAAAAGAAAGGCGTTATTTCAGCAACTTTAGTTTTGGTGATGATTGTTACATTGCTTGGCTCTTTAGTGGTTACCCCGGTGAGTGCGACTGAAGATATTGTTGTACCGTCAATTTCCGATCCTATTCCTGAGGGGGACATTTTGAACGGTGAGGGCGATTTTAACAGTCCCTCTGACCTTAACAGATGGAAATCTAATTACACCGGACAAACAATGACATATCTTGAAGACGACAACGGAGGCTGTGTTAGATTCGGCGGAATTTTACTTAACAATTACGGTTTCAGATATACACCTTCTACCACTGTAACTCCAGGTTTATATAAAATCACAATTTATATACGTACTGCAAAGCCTAATGCATTTTCATATAACCGTTTGTATATCAAAGATGTTGGCGGGAATACTTATATATTTAAATTGTACCCTACAAACGAATGGCTCAAAGGTGAATTTTATTTAGATTTAAAACAAAATATTCAGTATATTGACATTTTCGGCGGACCGTCAGCTGGTTACGTACAGACTTACGTCGTGGATAATCTTTCAATGGTGCCTGTTACATCTATCCCTGCCGGTGCTTCTGACAGTGCAGGTACTCTGATGGGTACATCTTCGGAAGCGTATGAAATTGATAAGGGACTTTATGAGGATCTTATATATGAGCCTTATGATGCTGAGAAGAACGCTCAGTATGCAGTTCAGGGTATCACAATCAACCAGGATGCCGATTCCTATGCTACAGGACTTGCAGGAATGACAGAAAAAGCTATAAGAGATCAGGCTCTTAATATAGCAAACACTCACATTACGGACTATGTATTCTGTGTAAACAACAGAAGCTCAACATATCCGACCGACGTATGGCCTGACATAGCTGAAAAGTATTATATCAAAAATGAGGGCGGTATTTCTGTTGATTATACTCAAAACTCTTATGTATTAGGCGCTTACAATACATTTATAAGAGATGGTATAGACGGCTATAAAATAATGCTTGATGAACTGCCGAAGCATAATATCAATCCGTGGATTTCCATTCGTATGAATGATATTCACGGTAATGAGAGTAGCTTAAGACACCTTCTTTCGTCAACATATTTTGATCACCCCGAATGGTTCCGTGTTAGATACGACTCTAAAATTTCAGTAAAGGGTTGGGGCGGACTTGACAAAGCTCTTGACTATGGGCAGGAAGCTGTTCGTGAATATTTCCTGTCATATATAGAAGAAACACTTGATCGCTATGATATGTACGGTTTAGAGCTTGACTATAAACGTAATATTTCACTCTTTCAATACGGCAAGGAATATCCGGGAATTGAAATTCTCAATGACTTTATGCGTGACGTTCAAAAACTTGTGGCAAGAGCAGAAATAAAACACGGTCATGCTATAAAAATTGCTGTTATTATTGCGCCTGAATATGAAACAAACGTTGACCTTGGACTTGATGTTTTAACCTGGGTTGACGAGGGCATTGTTGACAGAGTTATTATAAAGAGCGACTATGATACAACATATAATGATATTCCGATAAAGCTTTGGGATACACTTCTCTCTCCTTACAACGTTGAGCTTTGTGCAGGTATCGAATATCTGCTTGACACAATGGGCGGAAAGCTCGCAGGCGTTCCAACATACGAAACTCTTGCGGCAGCTTGTGCAAATTATCTCTCACAAGGCGCAGATAATATTTATCTTTACAACTACTACGGCGGACTTGGTAAGAGCTATTCAGATGAAGAAAAAGTAACAAGCCAGGATAGTAATATCGGTCTTAAATCTGATATGGGTTATTGGAATATGATAACCACAATGGGATCATATGAAAAGCTTATGCTTTCTAATCGAAGAATGGTACTCACATATAATGACACTCAGGTTTATTGGCACGACCAGTTCAGACCTCTTCCTCTTTCAATTATGAAGGGAAACACAAGAACGCTTAGTATGTCTATAGGTGACGTTTATGAAGGCTGTAAGCTTACCTTTAAGTTCTCAGCTCCTGACGCCTGCACTGAGGAAGGAAAGATTCCGACTGTTGTAATTAATGGCATTGAAGTAAAATACATTGGATATGAAAGCAATCCTCTCGGTCTTATTTCAAACCGTGTACTTATGTATGAAGTACCGACAGAATTGAACGACGATATGTATTTAAGTGCAGACATTACTGCAAATGAATACACATTGATTCAATATGCGGAAATATACGTAGATGCTACTAATGCGGTAGCTCCTGCAAAATAATAGGAAATAGTATTAACTTCAAAAAGCAACGGCATAGCCGTTGCTTTTTTTTTTTGCAATTTTTATCTTAATATTATGGTAGCGTTAACATCAAATAAAAAATTGTGCATTATGCACACAAAATATGGTGAAAATTCGGGGGAATGACGAAGTGCTTTTTGAAGCTTGGATATTGACATTTTCCTGAATTTGATATATAATTTTAAATGGGTAACAGTTTGCCTGATCTGTCATATTTTCTGGTTTTTAAACTTTGAAAGTGCGGATTTAACAACTGTAATTTTATTCAAGGAGAAAAGTATGAAAAAAAATGGACTTATTTCGGCATTGTTAGCTGTTGCAATGATTTGTACCGTATTCAGTGCACTGCTAATTACACCTGTTAGCGCATTGATAGAGGATATCGTTGTGCCTAATGTTTCTGCGCCTCTTCCTGAGGGCGACGTTTTAAACGGAGAGGGTGCATTTGATAATGCCTCAATTGTCAACAGAATGAAGTCTAACTTTACAGGTCAGACAATCACTTATATTGAAGATGAAAACGGCGGTGCTGTAAGATTTGGCGGCATTACAAAGGGTAAGAACTATGCCGGCTTTGATTACACTCCTACCGCCTCGGTTCCTGAGGGTAAGTATTTGGTTTCATTTTACATTCGTACGGCAAAACCGGGAGCTTGTTCTGGAAACCGTATTTACCTTATAGATGCAGATGGTAAGACTCAGCAAAGATTTGTGAATAGTTCAAATGAATGGCTCAAGGTTGAGGTTTATTTTGAAATTGCGAAGCCGCTTCAAAAAATCAGATTTAGCGGCGGTGACGGTGCTCTTGATGTACAGACATATGTAATTGATAATCTGGCACTTGTTCCGGTTAAATCTATTCCGGAAGATGCACCAACTACCGTTGGCATTTGGAAGTCGACTTTAACTTATGAACAAAACTATGAGCTTGACCCTGGTATTCTCGCAGAGCTCGTTTATGAAAAATACGATGCTGAGAAAAACGCTCAGTATGAGAATCTTGGTATCACAATAAACTCTGACGCTGAATCCTATGCTCTCAGCCACACCCAAAAGGACGAGCAGCAAATCAGAGATGGCGTTAAGAATATAATTGATACACAAATTACTGACTACGTATTCTGCGTAAATAACAGAAACTCTACATATCCTTCTGAAGTATGGACAGACCTTGCTGAAAAATATCTTATGACTACCGAGTATGGTGTTTCGGTTGGCGAGTATTATAGTAAAAATGCTAATCTCAAGGCTGCTTACGAACAGTTTATAGTAAATAAACTTGACCCGTACGCGATTATTCTCGACGAGCTTTCAAAGAATGATATTAAAGCTTGGATCTCCATTCGTATGAACGACGTTCACGGTGACGAAAATCCCGATAATAACCGTTGGTTGCTTTCAAAAGCATACTTTGAACATCCTGAATGGCGTCGTGTTCAGTATGATTCCAATCTTCCTTTGAAAGGCATTTGGAATGGCTGTAAAAGTGCGATGGATTACGGACAGGAAGATGTTCGTGAATATTACCTTGAATATATTGAAGAAACTCTCAACCGTTACGATATGTACGGACTTGAGCTTGACTTCCAGCGTGACATAGCGTTCTGGGCTTACGGTGATGAATACAACGGCCTTGAGTATATGAATGACTTTGTCCGTCAGGTAAGTAAGCTTATCGCAAAGGCTGAAATAAAGCACGGCCACGCAATTAAATTAGCGGTTATCGTTGCTTCTGATCTCGAAACAAACTATGAGTTAGGTCTTGATGTTATGACCTGGGCATCTGAGGGACATCTTGACAGAGTAATTCCTAAGGGATATTATACAACAACTGACAATGATATGCCAATCAGACTTTGGAATACACTTCTTGATCCTTACGGTATCGAGATTTGCGCTGGTCTTGAGTATCAGCTTGACACAATGGGCGGAAGCTTAAAGACTCCTCAGACAATCGAAACTATCCAGGCGGCAAGCGCAAACTATCTCTCACAGGGCGCTGATAACATCTACCTTTACAATATGTACGGTGCTATTCATAATAGCTTCCCACAAGAAGATAGAGTTACAACTCAGGACATAAACGTTGGTATTAAATCCAATATGGGTTATTGGCATATATTAACCACTCTCGGTTCTTATGAAAAGCTTATGCTTTCCAATCGTAGAATGGTTCTCACCTATAACGATACACAGCCATATTGGAGAGGAATAGCGCCTTCGCTTCCTATTACATTGA
>JAZNAB010000038.1:0-7165 GCA_045586285.1 Candidatus Flemingiibacterium sp.
CAGAGCTTCATACATACCGTCAATAACGTCTTTTGATGTGTAATGAGCATTAAGAACACTACCTTTTGCCGCTTCATATTCGTCAGTAGAGAGCAGTTCTTTAAGCTCGGCATATTCTTTCTGCCAATTCTCGTTATGCTCATCAAAAGCATTAGCAAGTCCACCCCAACCAACGTATTTTGCAAGAGTTTTTCTTTCTTCAGGAGTTGCATCTCTATCTTCACGGTAGAGCTTTTGCATTGTCTTAATGGCTTCGATATTACTCTTGAAACGTGCTTTCGCTCCACCAAGTTCACTTTGGTCAAAGCCAACCTCATTTAAGTCCGTGTTCGTTACGGTTTCGGTTGTTTTTTCTTCTTGTGGCTCTCGTTCAATAAGATGCCTACAAAATTCGGGTTTGAACCACACGTTAAAGCCATCAAAACCGCCATAAGCAACTCTTTCAACTGCTTCACGGCTTTCAAGTTCAGTTTGAATTTCCGCTTCGTGTTCTTTTACAAATTTATAGTTGTTGCCGTGATTATAGCTGTTATAATGACCGTCCCAAGTGTATCTTGTGCCTTTTTCAACCATCCAATCGGCAATAGCTTTTATTCGCTCTTCGTCACTACCGTAGCGTTGTGCTTGATAGTTAGCGAACTCGATTTTTTCTTCTGCCGTTAGATACTCGTCATCGTCAATAAGGTCTGCAATATGAACTGCAACTTCGTTCCATTTTAGGTTTGCTTGAGCAATGATATTGTTGTAATCATCTTCGGCTCTTTGAACCAAGCGAATACCTTTTGCATCATAAGAAGCGCCGTATATTCCATTACCATAGCCACCCAACCCGTATTCGTCCTTCAAGAACACGGCAAATTCGCTTATTGTTGGGTTTTTAGCATACTCGTGACATATACGCATCTTCCCACGTTCAAAGCCACTACCACGCTTTAATTCGTGTTTAATGAGCTTTTCGTTAAGGTTTTCTTCCTGCTCAGAAGAACCACCCATCATATCAAAGAGAGAGAACTGCTGTTGCGGTTGATTCTTTCTTTTTCGTTCCTGAATAGGTTTGCCTTTGCTTTTTTCTTGTGGCTGTCGCTCTTCTTCAATCTCTTCTAAATCGTCAAGGTCGATATATTCTTCCTCGTCCTCTTCATCGTCGATTTCTTCCAAGCGATAACGTTTGCTTTGTAGCTCTGCCGCTTTTTCGTTTTCTTCTTGTTCCTCTTCAAGCTCTTCGTCCGTCTTAACCTCTCCTGCAAAAAGCTCCTTAAAAGATATAAGGTATTCAAGCTCTTTATCAGGTTCAATTACGACTACGGCATTTTCTTTTCGTATATTGTCTATATACTTATCCCGAACGTGGAAAGGGAAACCCACCATCGGCACTCGTTCCGGCAACCCTACGTTTCTTCCCGTTAAGGTAAGGTCAAGTTGTTCTGAAACAAGTATTGCATTTTCGCCCATAACTTCATAAAAATCGCCAACTCTTTGAACCACAACGGCATCAGGATATTCGTTTTGAACATCCAAATACTTTTGATAGAAAGGAACAACACTCGTTGTTTCTTTTATCGGTTCTTTGATAGGTTCTTCTTTGATAATGGGTTCGTCCGATATAGTTTCTTGGTCTATATCATCAATTACCATTGTTTCCTCACGCTTGTAGGCTTCTTCCACCGCTTCGTTAAGTTCTTCGGTTATTCGATAAACTCTTTTGCAGACATCAGCGTTTTGCCTTAAATCGTAAGGTAAACCTTGTAGTTTTATTCCGTTATTTTTAGGAAAACCCGTCTTACTATATAGGGAATAAGTCACACCCTCATAGAGAAGCTTGTTAAACTGCTCATCTTCGGTAAAGTAATCGTTATCCTTTAAGTAATTGGCTACTCCTATTTGAATTTTGCGATAATCCGTCAGCGTGTCATTGGCTACTTCCGTTCCGTTAAGCTTATCTAACCCGATAAGCAAACGTTTCATTGGATAGATAAGGCGTTTATACCTTTCATCTCCGTGAGTATCATTTGCATCGAATACAAATATCTTATTGTTATCACGGTCAACGTATGGAATACCTTTTCGTCCTTTCGTTACTCTTCGCCCCATTGCGTTCCACTCTTCAAAGTGAAAGCAAATCGAAGCATTAGGACGAGCAGCGACTATTTGACAAGCATCGTGCAACTCAAAATGCGGATTCTGCGCCGTAAAACGATAAAAGTTCTTTATGCCCTCACTATCAGAAAGCATTGCTTGAATTAACGCATTACGGCTTGATAATCTCATCGTTTCATTCATTTAATCGCTCCTTGTTTTTATATTTTCCAAATACCTCTTGATACACTTTTCGTCGTTGTCTATTACTATGAAAGCGTATAACTCTAAAAGCGTTCTTTGCTCCCATAAGGTATATAAGGTGTTTTAGTTGCTCTCGGTTGAACGGCTCGTTATCTTTAAGCTTTCCCTTAAACTCATATACCGACATACGCATTGTTCGTGCGACATACGGTTGAGTTAGCTTGTTTCGATAAATCCATTGTTTCAACTTTTTCTTGTTTAGAGAGTATCCTAAATTTCCATCAATAAAGTTTATTACCGATTCGTATGTATTTGCTTGTAAAGCCATTAAGCGTGTCCTCCTCAAAATCAATTACATCGAACGTAACTTCTTCGCCAAAGCGATTGAAGATTTCAGCTACCATATCGCTACCCACCTTGCCACCTTTTTTTATATAATGGTAAGCATTTCTGCCAAAGCCAATATCAACAGCAAGGTCGTAACCACTACGGAAACCTCTTTCTTTTGCCAAGCGTTCAAAGTTATCAATTTTCAATTTCATTTTTGTTTCTCCTTTGAAGGGTTGAAAAATTTATCCCCTCAAGTGGTAGCCATTGAGAACGACCAAAATATGCGTTTTTTATAAAATTTCCTTAAAAAATTTTTTTAGAGCATCAATTCTTCTTGAAATAGTCCCCTGATTTACATTAAAATTGCGAGCCATTTCTTTTTGAGTTGCTTCATCAATAAGCCACTCGGTTAACAGTTCTTTCTCTTCTAATGCAAGACCTTTTAACGCTTTGGCAAGTTTAGGATTTTCAATCTCTTCCATCCAACCAAATCGTTCTTCCGACACGTATTCTTCCGTGACTGATAATGACTCTAAAAATTTATCATACAAAGGATTTTGTCCCTCATCAGCTTCACCCTCGAATGCTTCAAAGTCAAAAGACTGCGTGTGCATTGCATATCTTCTACGAGATTTGAATTCCTTTTTATCGAACTCGTAAAGCGCTTGCATTTGTTCTTCCGTCATACCGTTTGCGAGATAAATATTTCTCAATCGCTGTTGTTGTGCCTCAAATTTTTTTCTTTCTTTACCATTGTTCCAAGCCATTTTTATATCCTCCTTTTGGCTTAAATTTTTTTGATTTAAGCAATCGGAGAATATTAGCCTTTAATTTTCGCATCAGTGCTGAAAATTCGGTGAAAGGAAATAACCCCGACTGCGGGGACAAAATCCTCACAATCGGGGTTAAATTCGATTTTCAGGCACAAAAAAAGAACCTGACGAATAGACTATCCCCATAGGATTTTGTCTATTCGCCAGATTCTTAATGATTCAGAGCCAAGTCCAATCTTCACGAATGTCAGTAAAAGCATTCAACAGAACCTTTTACCCACTAATATGTAATTTTTAATCTTTTGTTTATGCCGGTTTGCTGCTCTTCTTGTCCAACGAAGGTGGCTCGTCCATTATTCGCAAGTCTTTAGCACCGACGACTGCAAACACAAACTTACCGCATTTAGGACATTCGATTTCAACTTTTGTTCCGGGTTCGCCCTTAAAAAGACGTTTACCGCACTCAGGACACATAACGTATTTCATCGAAAACCTCCTTTCTCCCTAATTACTCGACGGTTAAATTTAATAAACCTCATAATGCGGTTGGGAATATTCCTACATAGAAGTCTATTACATCGGTAATCTACATCGACTGCTTCGGGGCTATTGCCGACGTATAATTTATAAACAACATCACAAAGGGAATAATGATGATGATTATTTAACATCGCTAATTATTTTAACTGCCACACCGAGAATTTCCAATTTATTAACGTATATATCGTCCATATAATCGTTTTCAGGGTGCAGTCTATATCTTCCACGTTCTTTATAAAAACGCTTTAATGTGGCTGTCATCTCACCGCCGTATTCATCAGGAATCATAGCTACCACTACTTGTCCATTTTCAGCAGAAGATTGTTTTCTTATAATAACTATATCACCATCGTTGATATTGATATTTATCATTGAATCGCCACTCGCAACCAAACCAAAGTATTCACCACGACCAAGCCAATCAACATTGATAGGCAAATAACCTTGAATATCTTCAATGGCAAGTTTCGGTTTACCACAAGCAATCGAACCAATAACGGGAATACGGTCTATCGTGTTGGTGTTCTCAACCGTAACAATCTGATTTCTTCCATACCTTTCTATATACCCCTCTTCCTCTAATCTTTTCATATACTTAAACAAGGTGGATTTCGCACATTTCATAGAAGAAGCTATTTCGTCATACGAAGGACTTACGCCATATTCTTTTATGAAACCATTTATAAAGTTATAAATCTCAATCTTACGTTCATCATTCTTCTTTTGCATCAGAATTTCTCCTTTTATCATAGGGGCGAACTTATGTTCGTACCTATATTATACTCAAAGACATCACCTTTGTCAATAGAGAACTGTACAACACAATGTACACGTTAAAGAAATTTTCGACTTTTTTTAGATTTTTTTGTCAAAAAAAGAAGAAGGCGTATAAAAACACCTTCTTCGGTCAATAATTTTATTCTTTGCTCTCATTGATTATCATATCATCTTCGAGAATGGGTTGGTAATTTGCATTTTTCAATCTCCTTAATTGCCTAACCCAAAGAATCTCTCAAAGAACACCAAGAGTTTTGCGATAACCCCTTGCTTTTTCTTTTCTCTTCCACCACCAAAACGTGATACGGGCGGCATAATCTTGTCAATATCCGTTCCCGTTGTTTTCATTGAACCATCTCTAAATGAGTATTCAACGAATTGTCTTGTTTCTTCGGGTTTTAATTTTTCTTCTTCTATAATTTCAGTAAGCTGACGTTCCTTTTCTTCGGCAACGAAAGTACGCCACTCAATCATAACGTCGTCAACGTCATTTATGCCGTCAATAAAGGTTTCGATAAGCTGCTTCTTGCTACGAAGCTCAAAGCTCGAATCAATCGCTTTTTGAATAGAAATAAGAACTTCCTTATCTGCTTGATGACTGTCGTGATACTTCTTAACAAGCATCAAGATATAGTCAATATTGATTTCGATTTGCTTGATAAGTTCTACTTCAAATACAACGTCATCGTTGATGTTTTCTTTGTCTTTTTCGTCCTTTACAAACTCATCTCTTAAATCAATGTATCTACCCGTGTAATCTTGTAATTCACGGTCAGTTAAAATCTCGTTTCCGCTAAACTCATCAAAAGACGATAAAAGGTTTCTCATACGAAGAACAGCGCCGAAGAGAGAAATAAACTCTTTCTTTGCTTTTTCCCCTAATATTGTGCTTTCAGACAACGGGAATTTATCCTGCAAATCTTGAACCAAAAGAATATATCCGGGCTTGAGCTTACCGTCTTTATCGGTATAGCCGTAATAATAGTCCTTATATCCTTTCATTAAGACAATGCCACCTGCTTCTTTATCTCCGAAGAGAGAAATAGCATCATCAGTACGCTTTTGAAGATTTCTAAAACATACGATATTACCGAACGTCTTGATAGAGTTAAGAATACGGTTAGTTCTTGAAAATGCTTGAATAAGTCCGTGAGCCTTTAAGTTTTTATCAACCCACAACGTATTAAGCGTTGTAGCATCGAAGCCCGTCAAGAACATATTGACTACAATAAGCAAGTCAATTTGTCTATTCTTCATACGAAGAGAAACGTCTTTATAATAGTTTTGGAATTTATCGCTCGACGTATCGTAGCTCGTTCCAAACGTTTCGTTGTAATCTTTGATTACACCCTCCAAGAAATCACGAGAAGAAGCATCTAAACGAGTGGTATCTTCGGGATTCTCTTCATCTAAAATGCCATCTTGTTCTTCTTCGTTAGCTCCATAACTATAAATGGTTGTTATTTTGAGCTTTTTGCTTGGGTTAGCAGCCATTTGTTTTTTGAACTCATTGTAATAGAGTTTAGCTGCTTCTACCGAAGAAACGCAGAAGATAGAGTTAAATCCCGAAAGTCTTAACTTTTGCTTTATTTCTTCAACCTTATTTTTATCTTTTGCAGTAGCAACTTCTTGGATATTCAAAAGGCTGTTGTATGCATAGCTCTTCTCGTTACGGTAGGTCTTTCTATTGAAGTTATCTAATATATACTCAACTACCTTTGAAATTCTTTCGGGAGCGTTCCATACAGCATCTCTATCAATATCCCAAACCTTTGTATCATCAATGTCGGGTTCTTTATCAATCGTCTTTACGTAGTCCACACGGAAAGGAAGAACGTTCTTATCATTGATAGCATCTACTATGGTGTAAGTATGGAGCTTATCTCCAAACGCTTGCTCAGTAGTTCTTAAACCGATATTTCCACTTGTTCCTGCATTTACAGCAAATATAGGTGTTCCCGTAAAGCCAAATAAGTGATATTTCTTAAAGTTTTTAGTAATAGCCACGTGCATATCACCAAATTGCGAACGGTGGCACTCATCAAAGATTATTACAACTCTCTTGTCGAATACTTCGTGTCCTTTATTCTTGCCTATAAACGTAGAAAGCTTTTGGATAGTCGTAATAATGATTTTACATTTCTTGGGATTGCCGTTTTTATCTTTATCTTCTAACTGATTTTGTAAAATCTTTGTAGAAGTATTGCTATTAGCCGCACCCTTTTCAAAACGGTCATATTCACGCATAGTCTGATAGTCCAAGTCCTGTCTATCCACTACAAACATAACCTTATCAACATAAGGCAACTCACTTACAATCTGAGCAGGTTTAAAAGAGGTCAAAGTTTTACCCGAACCTGTGGTATGCCAAATATAACCACCTGCTTTAATTTTACCCCAGTTCTTATAGTTCTCTGCTATCTGTATCTGATTAACGATTGCTTCTGTAGCCGCAATCTGATATG
>JAZNAB010000039.1:0-4522 GCA_045586285.1 Candidatus Flemingiibacterium sp.
TTACGACCCTAGTAAGAAATTGGTATTTGACAATGTTGCTGTTGATATGGAATATTATCAAGAGGTGGATAAAATTAAAGCAAGCATCTCTCTTCGTGATTTTTATGTTCGTAGAAACCAAGAACTTATTTCAAAAAAGGAAAAGAGTTTAGCAATAAGTTTTCAGTCTGAAATCGAGCGCATTAAGAAAGAAAAGAAAGGACAATTAGAAGTTCAATATAGGGGTTCTATTGAAAACGAAAAAACTGAGGTTAAAGAAAGACTTCAATCTAAGCTTAAAGCAGATAAAGCTGAAAAGGTTGAAAACGAAACTGTTCGCAAGTATTTGATTTACTTCAGACCCGAAGATACTAACGAAAAAGTTAAGGATTTAGAAAAGCAAATAGAAGCTAGTGATGCTAATTATTTGACGTATGATAATCGTGCGGAAAAGGCTAAAATAGAAAGACAAGAAAAGGCATTAAATTCAATTCTTGGTGGCTACGTTAAGAATCCGTTCTTGCCTACGTATTTGTTCTCTCCCGAAACTCTGGCACAAACGGTTAGAGATACGACAAAAGAGCCTGAATGGTGTTTGGAAAGCTTGAATGATAGACAAAAGCTTGCGGTGCGTCGTGCGCTCGCAAGTGAAAGTTTGTTTCTCTTGCAGGGTCCGCCCGGTACGGGAAAAACCCAAGTTATTGCAGAGATAACGGCACAGCTTACTAAACAAGGTAAAAAAGTTTTAATTTCATCTGAAACACATAAGGCGATTGACAATGTATTTGAACGTTTGCCTAAAATCCCTGAAATCAGACCACTTCGTTTGATTCCTTCTCAAAACGGAAAAGAAACAAATTACAGTCCTGAAAGATTGGTAGATAACTTCTATCTTAATATAAGTGGAAATCTCGAAAAGCAAGTTAGAAGATTTGAACATTTTGAAGAAACAAAACTTGTTTTCGATGAACAAATGAAAGCTCTTCGTTTTGACTACGAAAAGGTTCTCAAATTGAAGAGAGATAATGCAAATATCGAAAGAGAGCGCACATCTCTAATTGATTTGATAAACAAGTTGAATATAGAACTTGAACAAATTCGTGAAACGCTCTCGATTGCAAAAGAAGAAACTGAAAAGTATAGAAGAACAAACAAATATATCGAAAGCTATCGTTTTGATGGCGAGGGTGCTGTTGAAATCTATATGGAACAGTTTAGACGAGAGGTTCAGGACTTGCTTTTGTCGTTCGCTTGTTTGGAAGAAGTTCCGATTGACAAGGTTTATGAGCTTGCAAGAATAGATGTTGAAACGGTTCGTGATGAACTTAACTCTATTCTTTCCGAAGATATTATCGTAAAATTAAAGAGTCGTCAGCAAGAACTTCGTGGTATATTAAGTGGTTTGCGTGACCCTGATACCGACGAAGCACCCGAAGAAGGCGATGAAAACTACGAAGAATACAAGAAATATCAAACGGAACTCAAAAACGTGGTAAATTCTATAAAGACAGCTCAAAGTTCTGCGACTTTTGACTTTTCAGAAAGCATTATATTTACGCTCGTTCCGTCCATTGTCAACTCCAAAGAGTTGTTAAAGCAGCTTCCTGAAGAGCTTACTGCGTTCAAGATAAAGTTGCAAGGCGTTGTTAATTCGATTAAATCAAATCTTGACGTTAAAATATCTTCTCTTTCCCAAAAGGAAAGTAAAATTGAATACGCAATAAGCGACAAACAGCTTGAAATTAGTGAAAAGAAAAAGCGTTATGAAGAGCTTGGCGAAAATGAAGGAATTGAAGCTTATGGAGAACTTAATTCCGCATTAAAGCAAAAAATAACAAGATTTTTCCGTGATTTTGACATCGTAAAAGAATACGATTCAGATAACTTGGAAGAAGCCTTTACTATTATTGCCGAAGAATGGCGCAAGCTTGAAAGTGGGTATAAGTCAACGCAACAAGAAAACAAAGTTAAAATACCTATGTACAAGGAGATTGTCAAATATCTATCCCAAGAGGACATATTGGAGGAAGATAGACAATCTTACACAAGAGAGCTGTTTAACAATGTAAACGTTTTCGGTATTACTTGCACAAGCCGTGATAGATTTACGAAAAACCAACTCCAAGAACTTGATAGATACGGTATTGAATCGGTTGATATTAGAACGCAAGGTATTGACGTTGTAATTATTGACGAAGTATCAAAATCTTCGTTCCTTGACCTTTTAATTCCTATTCTCTATGGTAAAACGGTTATACTTGTTGGTGACCATAGGCAGTTGCCACCGATGTATGATTTAAGACATATGAGAAAAGATGATTTTGAAGGTCTTGATGAGAGCATCATCTCCAAAGAAATCAACGACGGCTACACAGCGTTGTATGAAGAGTGCTTCTTCAAAACTCTTTATGAAAGCGTTCCTTCAGACTTCAAAGTTATGCTTAATAAGCAATACCGTTGCCACAGTCACATTATGGAGGTATTTAATCATTTCTATGGTGGAAATCAAAAAGGATTGACTGTTGGAAAGAAGCAGCAGGACGACGAAAAGGAACACAACTTATCCGTAAAAATCAATGGCAATTCTATTATTGAACCTAAGCATCATATTTACTTTATTGACTGTGACCAAAGAGAGTCAAGTGCTTACGAAGGAAGTACGTCAAAGGTAAATGAACAAGAAGCGGCTGTTGCAATGGTTCTTCTCCGTGAACTTGACAAAGCAAGCGCCGAACTTGAAAAGCAAGGTAAGATAAAAGTAAGCAAGGATAAGAAGATTGATGAAAGACCGAGCATTGGTGTTATCTGTACCTATGGTGACCAAGCGAACTTGATAAAGAAAAAGAGAAAATATCAACAGTTTAGCGGTTTTTCGGGCAAACAAGATGAAAGACTCGTCATTAGTACGGTTGACGATTTTCAGGGTGATGAAAGAGATATTATTATCGTTTCAATGGTTCGTAATCCCGCAGGAAATAGATATGATGCGGAATTTATCAAGAAATTTGAACGTATAAACGTAGCGCTCTCTCGTGCAAGAAAGATGTTGATTGTTGTTGGTTCTCGTAAATTCTTAACCGAAGCAGGCGTAATTGACTTGCCTGATTTGGACGGCAACCACGCATTAGACAAGGTTAATTTCCACGTTTATAAGGAAATTATTGATACAATCAATTTCCGTGGACGTGTACTTACAGCAAGAGATATTATAGGAGAATAAAGATGGAAGAAAAAGTTATAAAACAAATAAAAACTTCTTGTCCTTTTCCATTATTACTCTATAAGACAAGTGTGAAATACAATGAAGTGCGTAAGGCTTCAGGAATTGCTTATATTTTGCTTGATTTAATTCAAAAAACAGCAACTTCAAGCGAAAAAATGGGTGAAGTCTTATTGAAATTTGGTATTCCCAAAGAGTTGCACTACATATTCGGTAAAGAAATTGCTAATCTGATTGGAACGGAAATTTTGCAGTCGATTTATCCAGCAACGCATTTCCTTAATCCTAGTTATTTTAGTGAGATAATGGTAAAAGATATATCATTGACTGCCAAAGGAAGAAAGATGTTTACCGAAGGAGCTATTCCAACGGGGGCAGAAAAAACAAAAACTAAAGATATTTATTTCAGCCCGGTAACAAGAAGGTTCGACGTAGAAAGCAAAGATGCATATATGCCGTTAGCCGCTTGTTATCTTGGAGAAGAATTTCTTGACAAGGTTGATATAGATATTTCAGGCTTGGAAGATTATATCAATGCGAACACAACAAAAATTGGCTTGAAAGCCGAGGAAAGAATGGTTTCGTATGAAACCGAAGAACCAAAAAAGCTTCACGTTCGCAAAGAAGATGGTATGACCATTGTTATTCGTCCGTCAGGTGTTGAGTTTTCTTTTGGAACGTCTGATGAAACGGCTTTCTTCTACAAGTATTATTCTTCGGCTCTTATGACAGAAGGCTTGTTGATGAAAAACAACTACAAGTTCGTTAATGCTCTCAAAGAAATCGTTTCAGTTCCTACTGTGTCGATCACGGAACTTGATAAGGCTGTCAACGTTCACTTGCCGAGTGACGTTCAAAAGCAAGCTACAAGGCCGTGTAAAGTGTTTCTTAATAAAGGTAGATTGGGTATTGAGAGAAGGGATAACGTAATCAAGATTGATGATAAATCAAGCGGGATTTTCTTGGATTGGATTGACGAAAACGCAGAGTTTGCTCTTGTGGATAGTAGCGCAATCCATTACTATAATGCTTTGAACGTATCTATGCCTTGTGCAAAATTTGGCGATACGTTTGAAATGCAGTTGCTTGTAGAAAGTGTTGCTTCCGCAGAACAATATTCCGAATTGGTAAAAGCTATTTTTGAGGTAGTAAAGAATAAACCGTTTGATGCTGAAAGTGGACGAACTGTATTGTTTGTCGTTGATGGTTTGAAAGATACCGATTTGTTTGGCGAATACGTGGAAGCAAAATTGTCGGCACTTAAAACGGCTGACGATAAAATTGAATTGCTTATGAAGATGAACGCAATCTTCAATAAGAACG
>JAZNAB010000040.1:0-11684 GCA_045586285.1 Candidatus Flemingiibacterium sp.
AAGCAATGATAGAACACGGTGTTCCCGACTGGTATATTGCATCTTGTAAAAAAATAAAATATATGTTCCCAAAAGCTCACGCTGCGGCTTATGTTATGTCTGCAATTCGACTTGGCTGGTATAAGATTTATTATCCGCTTGAATTCTATGCTGCATTTTTAACTGTAGCACCCGGAGGATTTGATGCTGAAATAGCAATGCAAGGCAAGGCAGGCGTCAGAAATACTATTGAAGAACTTCGCAAAAAGGGAACTGATGCAACTCAAAAAGAAAAGGAAACAATTGATACATTCCAAATAGTACAGGAAATGTATGCTCGAGGCTATAAATTTTTGCCTGTTGATCTTTATAAGTCAGATTCTTTCGCTTTTAAGCCGGAAAAAGACGGCATACGTATGCCTTTTACCGCACTTGCCGGACTTGGTGAAAAAGCAGCTGAAAAAATTGTTGAAGTCCGTGACAGTGAAACTCTTTTATCAATTGAGCATTTAAAAAACAAAGCCGGACTTTCAGGAGCTGTTATTGAACTTTTGAAGAAAAACAAAGCACTTGCCGGTCTTTCAGAAACTAATCAACTTTCTTTCTTTTAAATTTAACAAAAAATTACATACGAAGACTATTTCACTGTGTAAAATAACAATTGACAAATTCATTTTAATGTGTTATCATATTAGTGTACTAAAGTGAAAGGCGTTTTATATATATGAAAAAGCTTAACAAAACAATTCCCGAAGGTACTCGTGATCTCTTATACAGCGAAGCAAACCTTTATGAAAGTATTGCTTCCAGCTTTGGAAAAATATTTGAAGGTGCAGGTTTTTCAAAAATCTGTACACCGACGGTTGAAAACTATGAATTATTCACGGCAGTTAATCCGTCACTTAAAGAGGAAAGCCTATATAAACTTACCGATAATACAGGAAAACTGCTTGTTATACGGCCTGATAATACAACTCCTATAGCAAGAGTTGTTGCGACAAAGCTGAAAAATTCCGGTTTGCCCTTAAAGCTTTATTATACTCAAAACATCTACAGAATTAACAGCGACTATTCCGGAATGAGAAATGAGGTTATGCAAAGCGGTATTGAGCTTATAGGTGCCAGCGGTTTAAAAAGCGATTTGCTTTGCATAATTACAGCACTTGAAACTTTAAAATCTATTGGCAAGAAGTTTAAGCTTGAAATCGGTCACGTTGGTTATTTTAACGCCATTATTTCAAAAATGGGACTTAGTGAAGACGAGGCTATGACTTATAGAGCTTTTGTTGAATCAAAGAACTTCGTTTCCCTGAATATGTTTAATAAAAATCTCCAAAATGACGTGATCAGAAAGCTGCCTATGCTTTACGGAACAAGCGAGGTATTCTATGAAGCCAAGGAACTTGCCGGTAATAATACCGATGCAATTTCAGCTTTGAATTATGTCAAAACGCTTTATGATCTTCTTTCTAATGCCGGTTATGGTGAATATATTACCGTTGATATGAGTATGGTGCATAAATTTGACTACTATACCGGTGTGGTATTAAGAGGATATATTGACGGAGCAGGTGAGCCTGTACTTAAAGGCGGAAGATACGACAGCCTCTTAAGCGGCTTTGACTACGATGTTCCGGCTACCGGCTTTGCAATTAACGTATGTGCGGTTGCTGATGCGCTTATAAAAGCCGGAAAGCTTCCTAATGAGCGTAAAACAGATGCTGTTGTTTTCTATCGTGAAGATAAACTGTCCGAAGCTGTAAAGGTTATGAATGAATATAATCAAAAGGGACTTATTTGTGAGCTGTCGGTATACGATACTATCGAAGAAACATTAAAATATGCAAGAACTAACGGTATTGATAATGTAATCAATCTTGAGGCGGAGGAATAACTCTATGATAAGAATTGCACTAACCAAAGGGAGAATAGAAAAAAAAGCGATAGAGATCCTTCAAAAAGCCGGATATGATTGCGATGAACTTCTTGACAAGGGAAGAAAACTTGTATTCAAGATTGAAAATGCTGACATAGAGGTAGTACTTGCAAAGGCAGCAGACGTAATAACTTATATTGAACACGGTGTTTGCGATGTGGGAATAGTTGGCGAAGATACTATTATGGAGCACGGAAAATGGTTTCACGAGCTGCTTGATCTTAATTTTGGCAAATGTAAGTTTGCTCTTGCAGGAATTAAGGGAAAGAATTTTTATGAGGGATATACTCATAAAGTTATTGCTTCCAAGTACCCTAATGTAACTAAGAATTTCTTTAAAAACAAAGGGCTTGACGTGGAAATCGTTAAAATCGAAGGCTCAGTCGAACTTGCTCCGATTTTAAATCTTGCAGATGCAATAGTAGATATCGTTGAAACCGGATCAACACTTCGTGAAAACGGTCTTGATGTTTACGAAGATGTTGCTTACGTTTCTACAAGACTTATTGTAAATATTGCGTCAATCAAGCTAAAAAAACAAGAGATTGACGAATTTGTCGGTAGAATTTCCGAAAAGATAGATAAATAACCCGAAAGGATTTTCAAAATGAAAACTTATGACAAAAACAATATAGACAAGCTTTTGTCATCACTCGCAGACAGAGCAGAGAACATTTCTCCCGATATTATGAATACCGTTGCAGATGTTATTAATAATGTCAGAAAAAACGGTGATAAGGCTCTTCTTGAATATACTGAAAAATTTGACAAAGTTAAACTTGATACTATTTTTGTATCAAAAGAAGAACAAGATGCACTTATAAAAAAAGTCCCCGAAAAGCTAAAGGAAGCTATAGATGAAGCAGCAGAGAATATACTTACATTCCACAAAAAACAGCTTCAAAACTCTTTTATGACAAACTCTGACGGAAAAATTATGGGGCAAATTGTCCGTCCCCTTGAAAAAGTCGGTCTTTATGTTCCCGGCGGAACTGCCGCTTATCCTTCAAGTGTACTTATGAACGCCATTCCAGCCAGAGTTGCCGGTGTTGAGAAAATAATAATGGTAACTCCGCCAAAGAAAGAGGGAATTAATCCCGCTGTAATGTATGCCGCACAAAAAGCAGGTGTTGATGAAATATTACAAGTTGGAGGCGCACAAGCCATTGCTGCACTTGCATACGGAACTAAAAGTGTTGAACGTGTTGATAAAATTGTTGGCCCCGGAAACATTTTTGTTGCTATGGCAAAAAAGCTTGTATTCGGTGCTGTCGATATAGATATGATTGCAGGGCCAAGCGAGGTTTTAATTATTGCTGATGATCGAGCTAATCCTGCATATGTAGCCGCTGATCTGATGAGCCAGGCAGAACACGATCCAATGGCCGCTTCTATTTTAATCACAACATCAAAAGAAGTTGCAGATAATGTTTTACGGGAAATTAACATTCAAAAAGCAACACTTTCACGTTCAGATATTATAGATAAATCTCTTGATTCATTTGGCTCTATTGTAATTGTTGACAACCTAAAAGAAGCCGTTGAGCTTTCAAACAAGATCGCCCCTGAGCATCTTGAACTTGCTGTAGAGAACCCATTTGAGCTATTATCAAGCGTTAAGAATGCCGGTTCAATTTTCCTTGGAGATAACAGTCCCGAACCGTTAGGTGACTATTTCGCCGGTCCTAACCACGTTTTACCGACAAACAGCACTGCAAGATTTTCTTCTGCCCTCGGAGTTGACAGCTTTATAAAAAAATCAAGCTATTTATACTATAGCAATGATGCACTTAAATCTATTGGCGAGAAAGTCATAACTTTTGCTAATTCAGAAGGTTTAACAGCTCACGCAAATTCAATTATACAGCGTTTAAAATAAAGGATTTTATATGGAAATTCAAGAATTAATTCCAACCAAAGTAAAAAAACTTGAAGAATATAAGCCAAATCTTACTCCTGTAAATGTACGGCTTGATGCAAACGAGAGTCCGTTTTTACCCTCGAAAGCTCTCCTTGATAAAATGAGTGAAGCTATAGTTTCAGTTGATTTCAACCGTTATCCAGACCCGTATGCATCTGAGCTTACAAAAGCATTTGCAAAGATTTATGAAATTGATAAGGATTTTGTGACTGCAGGAAATGGCTCTGATGAACTTATATGCTTGATTGCCAGCGGTTTTACTGAAGCCGGAGATAAAGTTATTGTCGTCAATCCGGATTTTTCAATGTACAGTTTTTACAGTTCACTTGCCGGCGCTGAAGTTATCACCGCCTATAAAAATGATGATTTCAAAATAGATTTCAAGTCACTAAGTAAAACCGTGAATGACACAGGCGCAAAACTTGTAATATTCTCTAACCCTTGCAATCCAACCGGCGCTATTTCAACAAGAGATGAAATTTTGGACTTTATTAGATCAACCAATGCAATTACTGTTGTTGATGAAGCTTATATGGAGTTTTCAAAAACAAACGAAAGTGTTATGGATTTGGTTTGCGCTTTTGACAACTTAATAGTACTTAAAACACTTTCAAAAGCTTTTGGGGCGGCAGCTCTCCGCTTGGGTTTTGCCGTTTGCGGAAGATATATTACCTCATCGCTCAGAAAAATCAAAAGTCCTTACAATGTAAACTCTGTTTCCCAGACTCTTGGCAAGGTTATACTCGATAATTATGATGAAATTACGAATAACACTAAGATTATAATTGATAACTTAAATTATCTTAAATGTGAACTTTCCAAGATAAACTCGTCCAAGATTATAAGAATTTACGATACAGCTGCTAATTTTGTTTTTATTAAAATGCAAAGCTCAGAGTTAGCTGAAGAAATTAAGGAAAAACTTATGGATAACGGAGTTGCAATCCGTTATATGAACGGTGGTTTTCTTAGAATTTGCGCCGGAACTAAATCAGAACTTGACACATTCTTGAATTATTTTAAGGAGATGGTTTTATGAGTATCTATACAGCAAAGCTTGAACGCAATACACTTGAAACACAAATATCAATGAGTATTGGTTTTGGAGAAAATGAGGGATACGGTCTTCGTGGCACCAGCGGTATTGGTTTTTTTGATCATATGCTCAATTCCTTTGCTATTCATTCAAAAAGTATAATCGGTCTTTCTGCAAACGGTGACCTCAATGTTGATTGTCATCATACAATTGAAGATATAGGCATTGTACTTGGCAAACTTTTAGCTGAGATTGCTGCAAAAAGTGCTCCGATCAAGCGTTACGGAACTGCATATATACCAATGGACGAAACACTTGCAAGATCTGTAATTGATATTTCAGGAAGGGCGTATCTTGTGTTTGACCATACTCCTTGTGCAGATATGATTGGAAACTACGACACACAAATGACCAAGGAATTTTTCAGAGCAGTATCATATAATATGGGGGCAACCTTGCATATTTCTGTACTTTATAAGGGGAACGAACACCACGCTGTTGAAGCTATTTTTAAAGCATTTGCTCACTCGGTTGCTGATGCTCTTGAAAATACATCCGGGCAGGTTTTATCTGCAAAAGGCGTTATATAATTGGGGGTTATCGTGAAAACTATCGGTATTATCGATTACGGAATGGGTAATCTTCACAGCGTCAAAAATGCTCTTGATTTTATAGGTGCTAATTCATTTATCTCAGACAAAATTGAAGATCTTTCAAAAGCAGACGGACTTATACTTCCGGGAGTTGGGGCATTTCCGGACGCTATGGAAAGACTCAAAAAAACAACGCTCGACAAATTCATTAAAGAATACTCTAAAGGACATTATTTAATCGGCATTTGTCTTGGTATGCAGCTTTTGTTTGATGTCAGCTATGAATTTTCAAAATGTGAAGGGCTTTCATTGATATGCGGAGAAATCTGTAAAATTGATGATGAAGGACTTAAAGTTCCTCATATGGGTTGGAACAACCTTAATTTTCTAAAACCCTCTAAAATAACTGAGGGATTATCAGATAATGACTATGTTTATTTTGTTCACTCATTTAAAGCTCACGTTAAAGACAGATCCGATCTTATCGCTGTAAGTGAGTATGGAAGCGAAGTTGCCGCAATAGTAGGTAAAGGCAACGTATTTGGTTGTCAATTTCACCCTGAAAAAAGCGAAGCTGTCGGACTTAAGATCTTAGAAAACTTTTGGAGGCTTGTAAATGCTGATTCTACCTGCAATTGATATTTTAGGCGGCAAATGTGTTAGACTAACCAAGGGTGAATACGACACGGCTAAAAAAGTTGCTGAAGACCCTATAGAAACCGCCCTTGGATTTCAGCGTGACGGCGCTGAATATATTCATATGGTTGACCTGGACGGTGCAAAAGAGGGAAGCCGCATAAACGGCGATATTTATACTTCTGTTGCAAAAAAGGTCAATATTCCAATTGAAGTCGGCGGTGGTATTCGTGATATGGATACTATCGACTACTATATAAATAAAGGTATTGACAGAGTAATTATCGGTTCAGCCGCTCTCAAAAATCCTGAACTAGTAAAACGTGCTTGTGATAAATACGGCGAAAAAATTGCCGTTGGCATTGATGCACTAAATGGAATTGTAAAAACTTCCGGGTGGCTTGAAAACTCTGATGTAAACTACATTGACCTTGCAATAGAAATGGCTAAAATAGGTGTTAATTATATTATATTTACCGATATCTCAAAAGACGGTACTCTATCCGGGCCAAACACTGAGCAGCTCAAAACCCTTTGCAATAAAGTCAATATTAACATTATCGCATCCGGCGGAATTCGTGATATTACAAATATAACAGAGCTTGCAAAAATGAAGCTTTACGGAGCTATTTGCGGCAAATCAATTTACAGCGGTTCACTAAATCTTAAAGAAGCAATCAGAGAAGCCGCTAAATACTAATAAAAGGTAAAAATAAATGTTATCAAAAAGAATTATTCCTTGTCTTGATGTTAAGGACGGCAGAGTTGTTAAAGGTGTTAACTTTGTTGAATTAAGAGATGCCGGTGATCCGGTAGAAAGTGCAAAATACTATAACGGGCAGGGTGCAGACGAACTTGTATTTCTTGATATAACTGCATCAAGCGACAAAAGAAAAACCATTACTGATGTTGTAGAACGTACCGCTCGCGAGGTATTTATGCCTCTCACAGTAGGCGGCGGAATACGTACAGTAGATGATTTCCGTGAAATTTTACTTGCCGGAGCCGATAAAGTTGCTGTCAATTCTTCTGCAGTTTTAAATAAGCGAATAATTGCTGATGCTGCAGATAAATTCGGAAGCCAATGTGTTGTATTGGCAATTGATGCAAAAATGTGTGATGACGGGCACTTTACCGTTTATATCAACGGCGGAAGAAAAGATATGGGAATCGACGCTATTGAATGGGCAATTGAAGCTGAAAAACTTGGAGCGGGCGAAATTCTCCTTACTTCTATGGACGCAGACGGAACTAAAAAGGGATTTGATATTGCTCTCACCAAGGCCATAACTGAGGCTGTTAATATACCTGTAATTGCATCAGGCGGCGGCGGAAATGTTTCTCATTTTTACGATGTTTTTGAAAAAACTGGGTGTGATGCAGCACTCGCAGCAAGTCTTTTCCATTTCAGAGAGCTTACTGTAAGACAAGTAAAGGAGCATCTCAGAGAAAGAGGTATTCCGGTAAGACTTACATAAATCTGAAATAAAGCTTAAATTGAAAGGAAACATAATATCTATGATTAATATTGATCTTGATATATTTTTTAAAAAATCCGAGCTTATACCCGCCATTATTCAGGACTCTAAGACAAATGAAGTGTTAATGCTTGCCTATATGAATAAGCAATCTCTTAAACTTACAATAGAAAGCGGAAAAACTTGGTTCTTTAGCCGTTCAAGAGGTGAACTTTGGAATAAAGGCGCAACTTCAGGTCATTTTCAAACAGTTAAAAAGCTATCCTATGACTGTGACGAGGATACTTTACTTATAAAAGTTGAGCAAATCGGTGCAGCGTGTCATACAGGAAATAAAAGCTGTTTTTACAGAGATTTAATTTAAGGAGAAATTTATAATGGATAATAACGTATTAAAATCCCTTTATGATGTTATTTCAAACAGAAAAGAAAATTACGAAGAAGGGTCTTACACCTGCTATCTGTTTGAAAAAGGACTTGATAAAATATTAAAAAAAGTCGGTGAGGAATGTGCCGAAACCATAATTGCAGCAAAAAATGGCGACAATTTTGAATTAAAGAACGAAATATGCGACCTCATATATCACCTAGTTGTTATGATGAATGAAAGAGGGCTCGATATTAATGAGGTTTTTGAAGAGCTTGACGCTCGTTCAAATAAAATCGGAAATCTAAAAGTAATGAAAAATGTTGACAGAAACACATAACTCTAAAGCCGCACTCAATAAAGAGTGCGGCTTTTAGATACTTTCTTCAAATTTATGAGGCGGAAAATTTTCAAAATGCATTGCGGCTTTATCTTTAATTCTTCTAAGCGTTGATAAACTTATATTCATAGTTTCCGCTGTATCGGTCATTGTCATACCCATAATAAAATGTAGCCGTAAAAAGAGTTTGCAGGGAAGAAGTTCAGGTGTTTCCGGCATACTTTTAACTGTAAATTCTATATCATAAAGCCTTTTTTTAAGTTCATCTATTTCATTATTCAAGGAGTCTTGCCACCCCTCGTCAATAGTATCACGGCTGATAAGCCCCGATCTAATATCAGCAAGGACTTTTCGCCTTTCTGCTTCCTTTGTATTAAGTGAACGAAGATACCAATTGTATCTAGAAAAATAAAGCAGGGAATTGGGAATATTATATAAGCTCATCTTTTATTACCTCCTTGTCACCTGACAAAGTCGATAAAAGAATTGAAGGATCTATTGTTATAATACCGTAAACGGCAGAAATTTTAGCGGACTCACTTTTAATTTTATATAAATACCCCTTTTTAATTAACTCCCGTCTTGCACGGCAGACTATAATTTTACCTAACCCTGATTCAGCTTTAAGCTTTTTAATCGGAATTTTAAGAGAATAGGGAAATCCCTCTCTAATAAAATGTTCAAGCAAAATGTAGTAAAGAGTTTTTGCAGACGATGATAATGGATAAAGCTTTCTTCTTAGATAAAAACCCCTAATTTGATTTAGATAATTCATTTTACACCTCCAAAGAATATTTAACGTCAATCTATCTGACAGGTTAATTATACCCTTTGAAAGCCCTCAAGTCAATTGGTTTTATATATTGTTTGGTACGTGTTTTTTATCTTTTGGTTCACATTTAATATGCTGAACATTTCTGATAAAATATGTTCATATTCTATTATGAATTATTGTATATGTTAAGCTCTCCTCGAAGCTTATCAAAAATCTTTTTTTCCTCTCTGGAAACCTTAACCTGCGTCAACCCGAGAAGTTCGGCAGTTTTTTGTTGTGAATACTCTTTAAAATACCGTAATGTAACTATTTCACGCCAAAGGGGCGGAAGCTTTACTAGAGCCTGTCTAAGCGCAAGTCTGTCACAAAGAATATCTAATTCGTCTTTATCGTCAGATAAAATCTCCTCAAGCTGACAGCCGTCGTTTGTTATAGGTTCGCTTAGTGAACGTGCAGGACTCATTGAAATTAGTGCGGTACACAGTTCCTCTCTGTCAAGTTTACAAATGTCAGAGAGCTCATCAATGGTTGGCTCTCTACCTTCACGGCGCATAAATTTCTCCCATTCGTGCATTATTTCAGCACCAAGTTTTTTTATATTTCTGCTTATTTTTATTTGACCGTCATCTCGTAAAAAACGCTTTATTTCTCCAATAATCAATGGAACGGCATATGTGGAAAATGCCGTGTTAAATTCAGGATTATAGCTCTTAATAGCTTTCAACATTCCTATTGAGCCAAGTTGCATTAAATCATCAAATTCACAGCCGTGATTTTGGATTGCACGATCACGAAATCTCAAAGCAATACTTCTTATCAACCCGGAATTAATCTTCAAAAGCTCTTCTTCCGCTTTTTTATCTCCCTCTCGCACTCTTAAAAGAAGATCGGCATTTACATTGTAATCTGTAGCTTGCATTTTTACTTCCTTTCAGAATTAAAATATGTATGATTACAATCCAACCTTAATTTTCATAGTTATTTTAGTACCAACGCCTACCTTCGACTGAACTTTTAATTTATCAGTCATACTTTCCATTATAGAAAATCCCATTCCGCTTCGCTCGCCTGTTGTATCTGTTGTATACAAAGGCTCAAGTGCCGTTTTTACGTCCGGAATACCTACCCCATTGTCTTTTATTATTATTACTATGTTTCCGTCATCATAGCGCTTCATTGTCATTTCAACAATTCCATTCCCGTTTGGATAAGCGTGAACTATACAGTTTGTTACCGCCTCGCTTACCGCACACTTTATATCAGCAAGCTGTGTTATGGTTGGGGAAGCTTGAGATGCAAAGTTTACCGATAAGCTTCTGGCAAAGCTTTCGTTTTCGCTTATAGCGCTAAATTTGCAACGAACTTGATTTAAAAGAGTATTCATTTATTCATTTCCTTTCTAAGCTTTATTTTTTAACTGTCTTATTTGTTGATCTTTCTATTCTAATCAATCTTGAGGTGCCGGCAAGCTCCAGAATTTTCATAACACTTTCATTGGGCTCGGACAAAATCAACTCGCCGCCAAGTTCTCTTGCAAGTGTAAATCTTCCAAGAATCAGCCCAAGACCAGATGAATCCATAAAACCTACATTTGATAAATTAAGTTTAGTTTTTATAGGACGATAGTAATAGAGGAGTTCATCAATTTTTCGCCTCAGTTCACGGGCGCTATGATGATCAATTTCGCCTTTAATTGAAATTGTCAATACGTTGTTAATTAATTCACTTGTAACATTGATCTCCATTTTCCAAATTGCTTCCCAAGGAAGCCTCTCCTTTTTTATATTTATTTGACAAATATATTTTACACCATCATAAATAAAATGATTGTCGCATTATGGGGGTAAAATAAAAAAGGTTCAGGATATTTTAATCCTGAACCTTTCAATCTTTTAATATAAAATTAATTAATCAATGTGTGCCAATCTGTAAAGCTGACGCCCGGAAAATATTTAAGTAAAATCTCTTGTGCGCCATAACCAAGTTTACCAAGATCACGAAGTCCTGCGTGTGACAGTCCGACGCCGTGACCCCACCCCCTGCCAACAAAAATAAAGTTGTTGGGGCTGCTTGCAGATACATTAACTTCACTCGATTGAGATGAAGTTTCTCCTATCTGTACTTTTCCGTTACCGGTAAGAACAAACGAAGATTTTGGAGTTGACTCCTTGATACCGTTAGCTGTTATTGTATAAATAACTTCGCTATCTCCAAAGGGAATTACGGAGTCTTTTGAAGTTACTTTAACATCATTAAGGTCAATTTTATAAAAATCAACCTTAGGAGCAGTTACACTTCCTTTTCCAACCACAAAATTTGAGCTGTAGGGTCCCAAGGTTGTATAAACCTCAACACCGGTTTTAAGTGTAACCTTTGTTCCGTGTATATCGGTTACAGTCAACTGATATACGTGGTCTGAATTAGTTGCAAACTTGTCTATATTTACAGATTCTATTGCGCCTTTAAGTGAGGTGTATCCCTGATCACGAAGTCTGTTTAAGAGTTCAACAGGAGTAAATTCCTTTGTCCACTCTCCATTTGTTGAATTTGTATAATTTTCCCAAGGAGTTTTTAATCCGACAAGATAATCAAAATGCTGATATCCCCAGGCTTCATAACAGCT
>JAZNAB010000041.1:0-22623 GCA_045586285.1 Candidatus Flemingiibacterium sp.
CAATATCTTTTTCGTTTGCACCGTCAAATACGGGAGTCATAATCTTCCAACCAAGCTTCTTAGCCGCAATACCGAGTTGCACCTCAAGCACCTGACCGATATTCATTCGGGAAGGAACGCCCATAGAATTAAGCACAATGTCAAGAGGAGTTCCATCAGGAAGGAAAGGCATATCTTCGGGCGGAAGAATGCGTGAAACGACACCCTTGTTACCGTGACGGCCCGCCATCTTATCACCGACAGAAATCTTTCTCTTTTGTGCAATATAAACACGGACAACCTTATTTACTCCGGGCGGTAGCTCGTCGGAGTTGTCACGTGAGAACACCTTAACGTCTATAACAACGCCGGATTCACCGTGAGGAAGTCTTAAAGACGTATCTCTTACCTCTCTTGCCTTTTCGCCGAAAATAGCACGGAGAAGTCTTTCTTCTGCTGTAAGCTCAGTTTCACCCTTTGGTGTTACCTTACCAACAAGAATATCACCCGCTCTGACCTCTGTACCTTTACGGATAATACCATCTGGTGTAAGGTCTTTGAGTGCATCCTCGCCAACATTCGGAATTTCTTTTGTAATTTCTTCCGGGCCGAGCTTTGTATCTCTTGCCTCGTGAGAATATTCTTCAATATGAATAGATGTATATACGTCATCTCTTACGAGTCGCTCATTAAGAAGAACTGCGTCCTCGTAGTTATAACCTTCCCAAGTCATAAATCCAATAAGCGCATTCTTACCGAGAGAGATTTCACCCATATCGGTTGCAGGACCGTCAGCAATAACCTGCTTAGCCTCAACACGCTCGCCAATATCCACAATAGGCTTTTGATTTACGCAAGTGCCCTGGTTAGAACGCTTGAACTTAATAAGATGATAAACATCTTTTGTACCTGCGTCAGTGCGGATAACGATTTCGTCAGCGCAAACCTTTTCAACATATCCGGCATTTCTTGCACATACAACAACACCGGAGTCAACTGCAGCTTTATATTCCATACCCGTAGCAACAATCGGCGCATCGGGAATAAGAAGCGGAACTGCCTGCTTCTGCATATTTGAACCCATAAGCGCACGGGAGTTGTCATCATTTTCAAGGAATGGGATACAAGCAGTTGCAACAGACACAACCATTTTAGGAGAAACGTCCATAAAATCTGCTTCTTCAGCATCAAACTCAAGAATTTCGTTTCTGCGGCGGCCTGAAATACGCTTGTTTACAAAGTGTCCTGCTTCGTCAAGCGGTTCATTGGCTTGTGCGATTGTATAGCCGTCTTCCACGTCAGCGGTCATATATACAACTTCATCTGTTACAATGCCGTTTTGCTTATCAATTTTTCTGTAAGGAGCTTCTATAAAGCCGTAATTATTAATTTTTGCATATGTGGAAAGATAGGAAATAAGACCGATGTTTGGTCCTTCAGGGGTTTCGATAGGACACATACGTCCATAATGAGTATAGTGAACGTCACGCACCTCAAAAGAAGCTCTATCTCTCGAAAGACCGCCAGGACCAAGGGCAGAAAGACGGCGCTTATGAGTAAGCTCTGCAAGGGGGTTGTTCTGATCCATAAACTGTGAAAGCGGTGATGACCCGAAGAATTCACGGATTGCAGTAACAACAGGACGAATATTTATAAGTGTATTGGGAGTAAGAGTTTCTGCATCTTGTGTAGTCATACGTTCCTTAACGGTCTTGTCCATACGTGAGAAGCCGATACGGAGCTGGTTCTGCAAAAGCTCACCGACAGAACGAAGACGACGGTTTCCGAGGTGGTCTATATCGTCCTTAACGCCAATATCGTGTGCTAAGCAGTTAAGATAGTTAATAGACGCAAAAATGTCGTCCTTTGTAATATGCTTAGGTACAAGCTCTGCGATTCTTGCAGCAGAAAGACGCTTGATTTCATCAACATCTGAGCCTGCCTCGTCTATTATTTCAAGCATTACGGAAAATCTTACTTTTTCGGTAATGCCAATATCTTCAAGATCGTATCCAAGAATATCACGAGGATCTATCATACCGTTGGAGAACACCTTAATCTCTGTTTCTCCGTCATCAAGATGCAAATATACCTCATTAACACCTGCGTGCTCGATCTGCATTGCCTTTTCAGCAGAAATAAACTCTCCGGCATCGAATAAAAATTCTCCGGTTATCGGGGAAACAACCGCACGGGAAAGCTTATGTCCAGCAATACGACTGCCGATAGCAAGTTTTTTATCATACTTGTAACGTCCAACAGGCGCAAGGTCATAGCGCTTTGGATCAAAGAATAAATTGTTTATAAGAAGCTGTGCGCTTTCTACAAGCGGCGGCTCACCCGGACGAAGCTTCTTGTAAATTTCCTTAAGAGCTTCATCTCCGAGAGAAGTATGATTCTTTTCAGCCTCTGCCTGCATCATATCCTTCTCCATAGTTGCAGCAAGACGGGGATCGTTTCCAAAGAATGCAGAAATCTCCTCGTTGCTTTCTACTCCGAGAGCACGGATAAGCACAGTTACCGGAATTTTACGGTTTTTGTCTATACGAACATAGAATATATCGTTAGCATCGGTTTCGTATTCAAGCCAAGCGCCACGATATGGAATTACAGTTGATGTGAGAAGTACTTTACCGGTTTTATCAATGGATGTATCATAATAAATACCGGGGGATCTTACAATCTGAGAAACGATTACACGTTCAGCACCGTTAATTATGAAAGTTCCGTTATCTGTCATAAGCGGGAAATCGCCCATAAATACAGCGGACTCTTTAACCTCACCGGTATCCTTATTTGTAAGGCGTACAGTTACTCTTAAGGGAGCAGCGTAGTTTGTGTCACGCTCCTTGCACTCTTCCTCAGGATACTTAGGGGTTGGATCGATGGTATAATCGATAAACTCGATAACTAGGTTGCCCGAATAATCGGTAATTGGTGAAACATCACGAAGAACCTCTCTAAGACCTTCCTCAAGAAACCACCTGTAAGATTTTTTCTGAACTTCAATAAGGTTAGGCATTTCTAAAGTGTCGCCGATTTTAGCAAAGCTCATTCGTTTGGTTTTGCCAAGCATCGTGGGATTTACCACCATGTATTTATCACTCCATTCAAAATATTGACATCAGAATTTCCGAAACCGGATAAAATTGGCAACTAGCCAAAAAATAACATCACGGAAGTCTTGCAAAAATTGCTTGTACCGCCAAAGCGCCAGATATTTAACGCCCCGCACAGCACCGCCGTGATTTTAGACAAAAAACGCTGATGCACTCACACTTTTTTCAGCATCGCTCCAAAAAAGCGCATAGTCAAAGCGATTATAATGCAGCATATTATTATATCACAAGCTTGTCAATTTGTCAATAGATACTGTGAAACTTTTTTCAAAAAAGTATATTTTTTACAAATCTGTGCGTTTAATCCTTATTTATCAACCACATTTTTGCTGAAAAATGCATATTTTTAACTTGAAATTACATTGTTTGATTAATTCATATATGATATATTAAATATATGGTACGTTAAGATTTAAATGCTTTTTATAAGCATTTGTTTCTTACCGATGTCTTTAGTACTTAATTAGCAAAAAATACATATTACGGAGGATTAGATATGGCAAACAAAAGATACGTTGGCGATTATCCCGTTATCGGTATTCGCCCTATTGTTGACGGCCGCAGAGGCCCAATGCAGCTTCGTGAAAGCCTTGAAGCTCAGGTTATGGCTATGGCAACAGCAGCTAAAAAACTTTTTGAGGAAAACTTATTCTATTCAAACGGTGAGCCGGTAAAGGTAATTATGGCAGACACTTCCATCGGACGTGTTCCGGAAGCAGCTGCTTGTGCCGATAAATTCAAGAAAGCGGGAGTAGATATTACTCTTTCCGTTACTCCTTGTTGGTGTTATGGTTCTGAAACTATGGATATGGATCCGCAGACAATCAAGGGCGTTTGGGGCTTCAACGGTACAGAGCGTCCCGGCGCAGTATATCTTGCTGCAGTTTTAGCAGGTCACGCGCAAAAAGGTCTGCCTGCATTTGGAATATATGGCCACGAGGTGCAAGACCGTGAACAAGTTGCCGATATTCCCGAAGATGTTAAAGAAAAACTTCTCCGTTTCGGACGTGCCGCTATTGCTGTTGCAACTATGAGAGGAAAGTCATATCTCCAAATCGGTTCTCAGTGTATGGGTATTGCAGGTTCAATAATTGATCAGGACTTTATGGAATCTTACCTTGGTATGCGAGTTGAATCTGTTGACGAGGTTGAAATCCTTCGCCGAATGGAAGAGGGCATTTATAATGAAGAAGAATATCAGAAAGCTCTTGCCTGGACTAAGGAGCACTGCAAGGAAGGCCGTGACGATAATCCAAAAACTGTACAGTTCCTCGGAGAAGAGCGCCGCATAAAGTTTACTCCCGAAGAAAAGCAAAAGCAGTGGGAATTTACCGTTAAGATGTACTGCATCATAAAAGATTTAATGGGCGGAAACAAGAATCTTCCCGACGGATTCGAGGAAGAAAAGGTCGGACACAATGCAATTGCCGGCGGTTTCCAGGGACAGCGTCAATGGACTGACCATTGGCCTAACTGTGATTACCCCGAAGCTCTTCTTTCTTCAACTTTTGATTACGAGGGGGCTCGTGAACCATATACACTTGCGACAGAAAATGACGTATTAAACGGTCTTGGAATGTTGTTTATGCGTTTGCTCACTCATAGAGCACAGATTTTTGCCGATGTCCGTACATATTGGTCAACAGAAGCAACCGAGCGTGTTACAGGATACAAATTAGAAGGCAAAGCAGCAGAAAGCAACGGAATTATTCACCTTCTCAATTCCGGTGCAGCGTGCCTTGATGCGTGCTGTGAATGCCGTGATGAAAACGGTGAGCCCACAATGAAGAAATGGTGGGAAGTAACCGAGGAAGATATTAAGAAGATGACCGATGCAACCGTTTGGTGTGAGGCAGGCTTTGATAACTTCCGTGGCGGCGGATTCTCCAGCCATTATACAACCCGTGCGGAAGTACCTTGTACAATGATAAGATTAAATCTTGTTAAGGGACTCGGCCCTGTTCTTCAGATTGCTGAAGGTTGGACAGTAAATCTTCCTGACAAGGTTTCCGATACTCTTATGGAAAGAACAAATCCCACTTGGCCTTGCACTTGGTTTGCGCCTCGCTGCGACGGTAAAGAAGGAAGCCCCTTCAAAACCGCATATGAAGTTATGCAAAATTGGGGTGCTAATCACGGAGCAATCAGCTTCGGACACATTGGTGCAGACCTTATTACCCTCTGCTCTATGCTCAGAATTCCGGTTTGTATGCATAATGTTCCCGAAGATAAGATTTTCCGTCCTGCAGCTTGGAATGCGTTCGGTATGGACAAAGAAGGTCAGGACTACCGTGCGTGTGCAGCATACGGCCCTCTTTACAAATAAAATCGAAAATAGAACAGTCCACGTTTTTTCGTGGACTGTTTTTGTTTATGTATACATCTCCCCTTGGAGTTTTGCGGTGGCGTGGGCGAAGCAATACGAGCGGCAACAGAGGTAAAGATACTTTGCGGCGCATTTTTTGACAAAAATGCTCCGCCTTGGATTTTTAACATATTAACTTTATATAGCAATGCTCACACAAAAGAAATATATTTCTTTGTATATTCCGAATATTTCTCCCTGTAAAGTTCGCTATCAAGGCGAACAAGCTTCAAGGATTCGTGAAGATTCATATTTTGTGAACGTATATCGATAACACAACCTGCAATGTTAGAACAGTGGTCGGCTACTCTCTCCATATTCGTAATTAGATCATTCCATACGAAACCTGCTTCAATTCCGCAGTTACCATCACGTAAACGATCAATATGTCTTGTGCGCAAAAGCTCCTTCATTCTGTCAATAACCTGTTCAAGCGGCTCAACAAGATTTGCCACTTCAACGCTCTCATCTGTAAAGGCACGGTATGATAAATCGACAATTTCAAGAGTTGCCGCACAAAGTGAATCCATTTCAATTTTCGCATCTGCCGAAAAGATTATGCCTTTTTCTTTCATTTCTTCGACGGATTCTACAATATTTACAGCGTGGTCGCTGATACGCTCGAAGTCACCGATTGCTTTGAGAAGCATAGATGCGGTTGCACCCTCCTTCTCGTTTAGCTGATGCGTACTGATCTTTACAAGATAGCTTCCTATAATATCTTCGTAATGGTCTGTTTTGTCCTCGGCGTCGCATACCGACTGTGCTTTTGTTTTGTCGTAAGATGTAAAGCAAACAATACTGTCACGAAGGGCTTCGATCGCTACCTTAGCCATATCGAAAGTGAGTGAATGGGCACGTTCTAGCGCAATGGCAGGAGTTGCCAAAAGTCTTTCATCAAGCTCTGAGGTGTTTTCGGGGAGCTTCGCATCGGGAATAAGCTTATACGCAATCTTTTCAAGTAATCCCGACATTGGCAAAAGCAGAAGTGTGCAAACAATGTTGAAGATTGAGTGTGCTGTCGCAATACCTGCAAGGGAAGCCGACTCATCAAAAAGCACCGGTGCAAATGCTGCATCAAATATAGAAAATGCGCCAAGACACACTATCGTACCTATGACGTTGAAGGAAAGATGAACAAGAGCAGCTCGTTTTGCATTCTTGGTTGTGCCAACAGACGATATCATCGCCGTAACGCAAGTGCCGATATTCTGTCCCATAATGATTGGGATAGCCGCACCGTAAGATACTGCGCCCGTTGCGGCAAGTGCCTGAAGAATACCTACCGATGCTGAGCTTGACTGAATAATAGCAGTAAGAACAGCTCCGGCAAGAACGCCCAGGATAGGATTTTTGAATAAAATGAAGAGCTGCTGAAATTCCGGAATATTCTTAAGTCCTGCAACTGCCCCCGTCATAGTTTCCATACCAAACATCAGAGTTGCAAAGCCGAGAAGAATCATACCGATATCCTTTTTCTTGTTGCCCTTGGTGAACATAAAGAGAATTATACCGATAAGCGCAAGAATCGGAGTAAAGGACGAAGGCTTCAGAAGCTTTATAAAAATACTGTCACCCGAAATTCCGCTGAGGCTGAGTATCCAAGCAGTTACGGTCGTTCCGACATTTGCACCCATAATCACGTGAATAGCTTGTTTCAGGTTCATAAGTCCCGAGTTAACGAAACCGACAACCATAACCGTCGTTGCAGACGAGGATTGTATAACCGCTGTCACGCCAAGTCCGGTAAGAAGTCCTGCTATTTTACCCGAAGTCAGCTTACCAATCATAATTTCAAGCTTTCCGCCGGCGCTCCTTTCAAGTGCACCACCCATCAAATTCATACCAAAGAGGAATAGGCAAAGTCCTCCTATAAGTGTCAATACGTCAAAAATATCCATTGAATACTCCTTTTTACTATTTTTTCATAAATGTCCGACATTTTATAATTACTATAAATTTTCAGCTGTTTGGCTTTTCTTTTGCCCGGAAATCCGAAAGAGGATTGGCTGCAACCGCCTTTTTCATACTTTCATCGCTGACGTGAGTATAAATCTGTGTCGTGTTAAGCTGCTCGTGGCCGAGAATATCCTTAAGCACCCTAACGTCAACATTTCCCGATTGATACATAAGCGTTGCTGCAGTATGTCGCAGTTTATGTGTTGAAAAATGCTTGTTCTCAAGTCCTGCCTGCTTTAAATACTTATATACAATCCATTGAACAGTTTTATTTGAAATCCTGCTGTGCCTTGAGGACAAAAACAATGCGTTTTTATCCTTGATTTCTTCGTCAAGAGCACGTACCGCAATATAATCCGAAATTGCCTGCCGACAGGCATCATTCAGATAGATTACCCTCTCTTTTGCGCCTTTTCCCACAACCCGAAGTGACTGCATATCTCTGTCTATATCAGTCAGATTAATTCCAACAAGCTCGGATAGCCGCATTCCCGAATTTAAAAATAAAACCAAAATGCATAAATCTCTTTTGACCGTTTTCGACTCAGTGTCCGAAACTACCGCTTCAAGAAGCTTTTCGCTCTCATTAAGTGATAAAAATTTAGGCAGGGATTTTTTCTTTTGAGGCCCTTCTATATCTTTAGCGGGATTATTATTCAAAAGCCGTACATTAACCGTAAGATATTTGTAAAAACTCTTGATAGCGGACAGTTTTCTTGCCCTTGCCGACCAATTATTCTGCCTCGACTCCAGGGTATAATACAAAAAGCTGTATATTTCCTCCGTTGTGATGGACGAAATAAAGTTGATATCTACAGAAGAAATATCAATTTCATCGGGATCGTCATAGTTTGACAAGTCTTTGCCCGAGCGCTTCGTAACCATATATCTGAAAAAAGTTCTGAGATCCAGGGCATACTCGTCCATAGTTTTACGAGAACGTCCTTGAACTGTCAGCTTATATGTAATGAAATTTCTTACAATATCCGGCAGCGTATCGTAATTTATCAGCGTCTGCATTTCGTCCTCCCATTATACAAAATCTATTTTGATTATACCTTACAAATTAACTTTTGTCAATAGTTGCCTATATAGATTTGCGGTAAAGCTTTAGAGAATAAAGTGTAAATTTTTGTTCTTTTCTCTTGAAATTTTTTTCTGCTGTATTTAAAATATATATATACCTAACATTATAAAGGCAGTTAAAATATGAAAAGGAATGGTCATATTTATGAGTTTTTTAAAAGAAAATTTATATAATTCGGTTAAACTGTTTTTAAATCAAATCGGTCTTACAGTTTTCGGGACAATGCTTGCTCTTGCTTTTTCCAAAAATGATAAATTGCTCCTTGCATCAAGCATATTCTCCATTTTGTTTTACCTTAGTCTTTGCTACATTACTTGTTGGGATATAGGTGCAAAGGATAAAATCCGTATAGACGGTGGGCGGCTTAATTATAAGGCTTCAAAGGGGCTTTTATTATCTTTTTTTGCAAACATTCCCAATATTGTATTGTCAGCGCTGATGGGCATCGGAATTCTTATAAATACCGAAGCCAGCATTAATATGTGCTATGTCTGCAACGCTATTGCAAGACTCTTAAACGGAATGTATCTCGGCACAATAAAGGTTTTGCAGGAAACCCTCAATGCTACAATTACTGAGGTATGGTGGTGGTTTGGAGCAATTGCAATTCCCTCTATGCTTGTTTGCACCGCTGCATATATCCTTGGGGCAAAAAATTTCAGAATAGCATCACTTTTCGGCTTTGGGCAAACAGATAAAAAGCAGGGGAAAAAATAACCGTGTGTATTCAGTCCGCTTTTTATTACTAGGAAAGGTACTAAATATAATGGCTGATTTTTCACTAAAAAATGTATTCAAAAAAGTTTCAGATAAACTTTGCAGCAAAAACTGCGTGACTCTTGTAAAAAGCTTTGACACAACTCTCGGAATCTGTCCGAAGGGTAAAAACAGCAAACCTATTGTATCGGTAAACGCCAACGGAAGTGTAGACATTTCTCTTTTTAAGCTGATTTTAATTATTTTAGGCGTGTTTGCCCTGTTTTCGATTATTAACGGCTTTGTTAAAATGAAAAAGGCTTTTATGCTTAAACGCTATCGAAAAAGAGCAAAGCTTTACGATGACGAAATGATGGATTTATAAAAAAATAAAGGGACACAGAATTTAAAAATTCTATGTCCTTTTTATTTGCAATTTTCATCGACTTTAATGAGCGTTATGGCTTTTTTCTTTTTTTGAGCATATTTCAGTGTATACGCTGTGCCCTTGGAGTGTCCGTCCCATATTATAAGCACGGCATCTGCCATATCAACCATTTGCTCATTGCGTTTGAGCGGCGCCGCAATTCCATAACGATCATATCGTGGACGCAGTATATATTTTGATAGGCGGTGCAAATCCGCATATTGCTCCGATAAGCTGTCAATTCCGTCAGCACCACCGCTTATGATTGTATCAATGTCTGCCGAAACATAGGGCGACAGGTCAAAGTTAACAATGCTTCGTGAGCCGACAATCAGTAGTTTCATCGAATAAAATCCCCTTTTACAATGTATACTTATATAAGTATATACCAAAATAGAGAAATTGTCAATTAGGTATATATTCGATAAAATATATATCAAAGGAGTGGGATTAATGGTAAGACTGACTATAGACAAATATTTGAACAAAAATGGTATTACCCGATATGAGTTAGCAAAACGAACCGAAGTAAAATTCCAAACCATAGACCGCTATTATAAAAACCGTGTAATTCGTTACGACAGCTACATTTTAGACAGAATATGTCAAGCATTGAACTGTACCCTCTGCGACATCATCGAGTATGTGTCCGATGAGGACACCCCGTCACACTGATTTAGATAGTGTATGCTGCATTAACCCTTTTTAAACTCAAAAACGCAAAACATCATAAAAAGTCCAAGGCTTTATGGGCCTTGGCCTTTTTTTATTTCAAAAACAAGCGTTCAATTTTTCTTATCCCAGCTTTTATAAGCTTAACGTTTTTTCCTTGAAGTCCTGTTATAGCGAACAAATATAGTCACCGCCAAATAAGCCGCCGCAACAAACGCCGCTATTCCAATCATTGTTCTGAAGCCGTTTGTCCGTGTAACGTCAGCCGCCAAATCAAGAATATAAAGAAAATTGTTTCTGTTAACGCTGCTTCGTGTTACAAGGTCATATTCACCAAGACTTGTTCCGTTATATGACACGCTAATCCGACCGCCAACCTGTCCTTCGCTTATAGGAGCGACCATATATTCACTATCAAGTTCCCATTTAAGCTCAATATCCTTTGACACATCAATTCCAACAGGAAGATAAAGCTCAACGTTTTCAGAGGGAAAGAGTGTTACATAGTCCGAACTTGCAGAAAGCCTTACGGGAATTTCGCAAATCATATTAGATGTAGTAAGTACACTGGTGTAATCATAAGCATCAAATGCCCATTTAATCAGATCTGCCGCTTCGGTATATGAATATATATATTCTCCATCATCAAGGGCATCAAGTATAACCACAATGTATGTAAGACCATCTCTTGTAGCTGTTGTAACAAGACAGTTTCCGCCCTCTTCGGTATACCCTGCATTTAGTCCCCTCGGAATGTTCCAGATATACAGATATTCAACATAAGAAGAAAAATAACAGTTTTTATTGAAAAGAGTTCTCGTTCCTGCCTTATTGGTAGGCGGAATAACGTATTTTTCCACCGATGACATTTCAAGAATAGGCGACAGCTTGGCGGCGTAAGTTGCAATTATTGCCGTATCCTTTGCCGTCGTCACCATATCCCTCTCGTGCATTCCCGTAGGGTTAATATAATGTGTATTTAGAGCCCCAAGCTCCTTTGCCTTTTTATTCATAAGCATAACAAAAGCCTCGACGCTTCCTGCTACCTCAAAGGCAAGTACGTTTGCCGCATCGTTAGCTCCGCCGCAAACAAGCGCATACAAAAGCTGCTCCAGAGTCAAGATCTCATTTCTCTTAAGAGCAATATTGTTTCCACGAAGTCCCACAAGTGCGCCGCCCGGCACGGTAATTTTCCGGTCAAGCTCAAAATTGAGCTCCTCAAGTGCTACAATAGCCGTCATAAGCTTGACGGTTGAAGCCGGATAGACTATTTTATCGGCATTATGCTCGAAAATAAATCTGTCATTTTCAACATTGTAAACACAAGCAGCGCCTACTTTTTCTATTTTGGGAGCTTCCAATATTCCCGGCTCATCAACAGCCTCTTGTGCAAAAGCAGGAATAGCTAAAAAAAGGGAAAGCATTGCAGAAATTATTATTGAAAGAAGGCGATATGCACTTTTTTTAATTCTACTCATCGGCTTTTCCCCTTAATTGTTTAATTTAAAATATTCCTCGGTATTTTCAATATCCTTTTTTACTTGACATACAAGATCTTCTAAGCTGTCAAATTTTATTTCCGATCGAATTCGGTGATAAAATTCAACTCTAACATTTTTTCCGTAAAGGTCGCCGTAATACCCGAGTATGTGAGTTTCGCAGTTGATTTCGTGCTTATCAAGGCTATCCGTTGGGCGAACCCCCACATTTGCACAGCCTATATACTCCATACCGTCAAAATAAACCTTACAAGCATAAACTCCGCCGCCGAGAACACTTTTTCCCTCAGTAAACCTTTGATTTACCGTCGGAATTCCGATAGTTCTTCCAAGCTGCTTCCCTTTATATATAGGAGCATCTATATAAAATTTCCGTCCCAGCAATTTTGCCGCAGCTTCAACCTCTCCGCTCCCAAGAAGCAGACGAATAGCCGTTGAGCTTACAGGAACGCACTCTGACATAACCGGCTCACATATAATCGTATCATAAGGCTGCATTAACTCCTTAAGCAGCTCTGCGTTTCCAAGTCCGCCCTTGCCGAAATGAAAATTATATCCGCAAAAAGCGCCGACAGCACCGCACTTCTTTTTTAAAATATCATTGACAAAAGCCTCGGGAGAATAATCTTTAATCTCACTAAACTCCGCAAGAAATACAGCATCAACTCCAAGATTATCAAAAATCTCAAGCTTCTGAGCAGTTGATGTTATAGTCGCCCCCGATTTTATATTTTCGGAAAAAGTCAGGACTGACGAGGGTATTTTATTCTGCTTTGCATATAAAACAGCCTTTTTAATCAGCTCGGTATGACCTATATGAACGCCGTCAAAATTCCCGAGAGCGACAGAGAAAGGAGAGCCGACGCCCTCCTCTTTCATAATATTGTGAAGATAAAAAACGTCCATACTCTTAAACGCCGAGGTAATCTCTGACCAAGGTGTTGAGCAGCTCATCACGGTCAATTCTGCGAATTAAGCTGCGAGCATTCTTGTAGTTGGTAATATAAGTGGGATCTTCGGACAGAATATATCCAACAAGCTGATTTATCGGATTATATCCCTTTTCTCTGAGTGCCTCATATATTGTCAGAAGTATACGCTTTGTTTCATCTTCCTTTTGCTCGTGAACCGAAAAAGTTATGGTCTTACTCTTATCGGAAGACATTTGCAATTCTTTATCTGCTGTTTGAATCGGCATATAATCAAATCCTTTCCATACGTTTCACAGCCGCAAGGCTGTAATATCTGTATATCTATATTATACTCTCTTTCAAGAGCCTTTTACCTTATGAGTATATGATACACCAAGAAAGATTATTTTGCAATAGAATTCATTCTTTTGTAATGCAAATGTAATGTTCCGTAATTCGACGTAAAGTGTTCTTTTCTTTTTCGGCTAGTTAGTTTTCTCTCTTGATTTTAACCCATTTTTTGCTTTTTTTGTTAACGTATTTGGTTTTGTTTTTTTGTAGGATTGTTTGTTTTTAGTAAGTTTTTCGCTCTCTTTTTTTGTTTTTACAGACTTATTGACAGAAGAATATTTAGAATGATCGCCTCGTTTTTTGTCGTTTGCCGCCGCAGAATTTGAAATTTTTTCCCGTCCGTCACGGCGTGGCTTTACAAGGCAGTCCTTTCCATATCCGATAAGATCCTCACGGCCGCACTTTATAAGCGCACGGCGGACTTCCTCAGCATTTTCGGGACGGTTAAACTGGAGAAGCGCTCGTTGCATACGCTTTTCCTCATAGTCCTGTACGGAGTATACGCTTTTCATTGTCAGTGGATTTATTCCCGTATAATACATAACAGTTGAAGCTGTTCCCGGCGTTGGGTAAAAGTCCTGCACCTGCTCGGGAGCATAACCCCATTTTTTCAAATAAAGCGCAAGTTCTACAGCATCGGAAAGTCTGCTTCCGGGGTGGCTTGACATTAAATAAGGAACTAAATACTGTTCCTTGCCAAAGCTTTTTGTCAACTCAAAATATCTTTTTTTGAAAGCCTCAAAGCTTTCTACCGAGGGTTTGCCCATATACCCGAGAACATTTGCGGAGCAATGCTCGGGCGCTACCTTTAACTGACCGCTGACGTGGTCACGGACAAGCTTTTTAAAAAAGCTGTCGTCTTTATCTGCAAGTACATAGTCAAAGCGGATTCCGGAACGTATAAATACTTTCTTTACCTTAGGCAAAGCCTCCACTTTTTTGAGAAGCTCAATATATTCGCTGTGGTCAGCTTCAAGATTCTTGCAGGGTGTCGGAGCAAGGCATTTTCTGTTTGTGCACACTCCGTCTTTTAGCTGCTTTTTGCAGGCAGGATAACGGAAGTTTGCCGTAGGCCCTCCCACATCGTGAATGTAGCCTTTAAAGTTTGGAGATTCGGTGATTTTTTTTGCTTCCTCCAATACAGATTCAATAGAACGTGAGCGCACAGTCCTGCCTTGATGAAAGGCAAGAGCACAAAAGTTACAAGCACCGAAGCAGCCTCGATTGTGAGTTATGGACATTTCAACCTCTGTTATGGCGGGTACTCCTCCGAGAGCTTCATAACTTGGGTGGTATCTTCGTGTATAGGGAAGAGAATAGACGAAATCAAGCTCCTCTCTTTCCAGAGGCGGCATCGGCGGATTTTGTACAACCTGCTTTGAGTCGTAAAACTCCAAAAGCGCCTTTGAAGAAATTGCATCGGTATTTCGATACTGTACGCCAAAAGCTTCCGCATAAAGCTTTTTGTCGGTTTTTAATAGATCATAGTCCCATTCTGCGCCGACCTCAAAGTGTACGGCGTCACCTTTTTTTGATATATAAGCAGTGCCTCTGACGTCACGGATTTTTTTAATCGGAACTCCTTTATCAAGAAGCTGTGCTATTCGGCGAATTGAATTCTCGCCCATACCATAAGACAATATGTCTGCACGGGAGTCAACAAGTATGCTTCTTCTGACTTTATTGTCCCAATAGTCATAGTGAGCAAGTCTGCGCAGAGAAGCTTCAAGTCCGCCAATAACAATCGGCACATCTCCATACGCTTCCCTTATTCTGTTACAGTATACAATAACCGCTCTGTCGGGACGGGCTCCCATTTTCCCCCCCGCCGAATAGTAATCGTAAGAGCGGCGCTTTTTGGAAGCGGTATAATGAGCAACCATAGAGTCAATATTCCCGGCACTGACAAGAAAAGCAAGTCTTGGTCTGCCAAATTCCCGAAAAGCCTCGCAGGACTTATAGTCAGGCTGTGCAAGAACAGCAACTCTGAACCCTTCAGCCTCAAGCACACGGGTAATAATTGCCGCACCGAAGCTGGGGTGGTCAACGTATGCGTCACCGGTTACATATACAAAATCGGGGCGGTCCCAATTACGCTTGTTCATTTCTTTTTTATTTATTGGTAAAAATTCAAAATCATTATTCATTGATAGCAGCCTTTCCAAGCTGAAAGCTATATCTGTTTTCTTTAAGTATACCACAAAAGCGCTCACTCGTCAAATAGAATTGAAATTTTTTCGAATATTTACTTGACTACGTCAAAAACGTCAGGCATACAGAGGAGATTATGCAATTTTTTCAAAAAAACCCTTGACAAACATATAAATATATGGTAGAATAGTTGTACCTCTGTTAGAGGGTTCTTTTTTTGCGCAAATTTCGCCGCAGAAAATGAGCAGAAAAGAAATACCTTCTTCATGAGGGAGGTACGAAAAAATACCGTATGTTGCCATGTAACTGCGATGTTTTTTCATAGTTTTAACGTGCAAAGGCTTAACCCCTTGCATAATTTAATCGGGAGGTGCCGAAATGAGAGTTAAAATTACAATGGCGTGCAGCGAATGCAAGCAAAGAAACTACGACACAAAGAAAAACAAGAAAAACGACCCCGACAGACTTGAAATGAACAAGTACTGCAAATTCTGCCGCAAACACACCCTTCACAAAGAAACAAAATAATCGCAAAAATGCGGTGAATAACGATTGGAGGATTTAACTATGGCGGAAATCGAAAAGTCAAAGGCAGCGTCCGAAACAAAATCGGACAAGAAGCCTGCAAAGTCTAAGCCTTCCTTCTTTGCTCGTATTGCGAAGTTTTTCCGTGAATACAAAGCGGAGCTTAAGAAGGTTACCTGGGCATCCGGTTCGGATACCCTCAGAAACACAATTGTAGTAGTTGTTTCGGTTATAATTGTAGGCGCTGTAATCGGCGTACTTGATTTTGCGTTCAACAGCGGACTTGTCGGCCTCGGAAATCTTATATAATTTGATTACGGAGACTTGAGATGAGTGACCTTTATGACGCAACCGGCGAGAAAAGGTGGTATGTAGCACATACCTACTCCGGCTACGAAAATAAGGTTAAGACGAACCTTGAAAAAATCGTCGAAAACCGTAAGCTTCAGGATGTTATAGTTGACATTCGGGTACCGGTTGAAACTTATATTGACAGTGAAACCAAAAAAGAAGTTGAGGAAAAGATTTTCCCAAGTTATGTGCTTGTAAAAATGGTAATGACTGACGAAACATGGCACGTTGTCAGAAATATCAGCGGCGTTACAGGCTTTGTCGGACCGGGATCTAAACCTACAGCTCTTACAGACGCAGAGGTTGCCGCAATGGGAATCGATGACGGCGCTGTAAAAGTGGTTGTCAATTACAATATTGATGATACCGTTGAAATCAACAGCGGAGCTCTTAAGGGCGTACGTGGTGTAGTCAAGGAAATTTCCGACGACAAGAAGAAGGTTACGGTTATTGTCAATATGTTTGGAAGAGATACTCCCTTCGAGCTTGACTCAGACAGTATTTCTCTTGCAAATTAATTGAGGTTGCATAAAGAGATTATTCTCGTTTGCATATGCCTCAAACGTGGGAGGGAGAAAACCACTAAAAATTCTCCCGAAAATCTAAATGGGACATATTAAGTCCCGCTACCACATACGGAGGTGCATTTATTATGGCAAAGAAAATTACAGGTTACATCAAGTTGCAGCTGCCGGCGGGAAAGGCTACTCCTGCTCCCCCTGTAGGTCCTGCACTCGGTGCTTACGGCGTTGCTATTCCGGTATTCACTAAGGAATTCAACGAAAGAACTAAGAAGGACATCGGTCTTATCATTCCGGTTGTAATTACCGTTTATGCTGACCGTTCATTCTCCTTCATCACAAAGACTCCCCCTGCTCCCGTTCTTATTAAGAAGGCTTGCGATATTGAGTCTGCATCTGCAACACCTAACAAGACCAAGGTTGCTAAGCTTACCAAGGATCAGGTTCGTCAGATTGCTGAAACAAAGATGCCCGACCTCAACGCAAGTTCTATTGAAACTGCAATGAGTATGATCGCAGGTACTGCACGCAGCATGGGCGTTACCGTAGAGGAATAAGGAGGAGTTACAATGAGCACAGGAAAGAAATATATCGAAAGCGCTAAGCTTATCGAAAAAGCCAAACTTTATGATGCCTCAGAGGCTCTTGCACTTGTTTGTCAGACCGCAAAGGCAAAGTTTGATGAAACTGTTGAAGTACACGTTCGTTTAGGTGTTGACTCCCGTCACGCTGACCAACAGGTTCGTGGTGCGGTTGTACTTCCTAACGGTACAGGTAAAACAGTTCGCACCCTTGTTTTCGCTAAGGGCGACAAGGCAAAGGAAGCAGAAGCTGCAGGTTCCGATTATGTTGGAGCTGAAGACTTTGTTGCAAAAATTCAGCAGGAAAACTGGTTTGAATTTGACATTATTATCGCAACACCTGATATGATGGGTGTTATCGGCCGTCTTGGTAAGATACTCGGTCCTAAGGGCCTTATGCCTAACCCAAAAGCCGGAACAGTTACTATGGACGTTGCTAAGGCAGTTGCTGAAGCTAAGGCAGGTAAAATTGAGTACCGTCTTGATAAGACAAACATCATTCACTGCCCAATCGGCAAGGCTTCCTTCGGGGCAGAAAAGCTTTCCGAAAACTTCAACACCCTTCTCGGTGCAATTATTAAGGCTAAGCCTGCTGCAACCAAGGGTCAGTACATCAAGAGCTGCGTAGTTGCTTCAACTATGGGCCCCGGTGTAAAGATCAACTATTCAAAGCTTGGTTAATTATTTATAAATAAAAAAGGACGCTTGGGGTGTCTGCGATAGAGCAGGTTCACCCCAAGCGTCGTGCCTTCAATGAGTAACGGTATAACATTTCGGTGTTATGCCGTTTTCTCTTTTATATTATCTTTTCTATCGCGCAAATGCTCTTGGAACATTTCTTCTACTTCCTCGGGTTCGGGGATAAATACATATCCTACGCCGTGATAGTAGATATCAATTCTCTGATGCCGCTGCTTATTCTCGCGGTACTGAGCATATACGTCAATTCTTGAAATAAATTCGCAGACGATTTCAAGCACGGCAAAGAATAATCACTACTAAGTTTTTCACTTGAAAAAGGAGCGATTTTATGGTATAATAAAACATATTTTAACAGGGTTAAGGAGATTGATTATGGCATTACACGTTATGGACGAGGTCAACCGTTGTCTGCAATGCAAAAATCCGCAATGCGTAAAGGGTTGCCCTATACAAACACCTATTCCGGAAGTCATTCGACTTCTGAAAGAAAATAAGCTTGACGAGGCAGGTAGGATTCTCTTTGAGAACAATCCGCTGACAACCGTTTGCAGTCTTATCTGCAATCACGAAAATCAATGCGAGGGACACTGCGTACTTGGTAAAAAAGGCGTATCGGTGCATTTCTCTACGATTGAACAGTACATTTCAAGAACCTATGCGCCTAAGATGGTGAAAGGGCCTACCGAATGGAACGGCATGAGAGCCGCTATTATCGGCTCGGGACCGGCAGGAATTACAATAGCGATTATACTTGCCCGTTACGGCTACAAGGTAACGATTTTTGAAAACAAGAGCGAGATTGGCGGTGTTCTCCGTTACGGCATTCCAGATTTCCGTCTGCCCAAGGCGGTTCTTGACGATATTCAGTACCGTCATATCGAGATGAAGGGTATCAAAATCAGACCGAACGCTCACATAGGCGGTTCTATTACGATTGACGACCTGTTCCGAGATGGATACAAGGCAATCTTCGTGGGAACGGGCGTATGGAAGCCCAATGCGCTCCACATCAAGGGCGAAACACTCGGTCACGTGCATTTTGGTATCAACTATCTGAACAGCCCCGATTCCTTCAAGCTTGGTCAGCGAGTTATTGTCATCGGCGCAGGTAATGCCGCTATGGATGTAGCAAGAACCGCACTCCGACACGGAGTCGAAAATCTGACCTGCTTTTCTATCACAAAGAAGGTCGCGGCAAGCCAGTACGAATTTACCTACGCAAAGCTCGAGGGGGTTGATTTTGAATATAACAAGCGTCCTGTCGAAATCGTTGACGAGGGAGTTATATTCTGCGACGTGATCGAGAACGAGGACGGCACGTTTACCGATGTTGAAGGAACAGAGCAGCTTTATGAGGCTGACAGCGTTATCGTTTCCATCAGCCAAGGACCACAGAATGTTATCGTTAAATCCACCGAGGGACTTGTTACGAACAACAACGGCTTGCTTGTGGCAGATGAGTACGGAAACACCTCGCGCCCTGGCATCTTCTCAAGCGGTGACGTCGTTCACGGCCCGAGAACGGTCGTGGAAGCAGTCGCACATAGCAAAGTTGTTGCAGAAACGATGCACAATTATATGCAGTCCTTGAAAGACTAATAATAGAGGGTGATCGATGATAAGTCGGTCACCCCTTGCTTTTGTTTATTAAATTCCGTACATTAGCCACAAATAAACGTAAGCCGGTATAATAGCAGCCAATGTTGCAACGTAAGGAATGTTGTCTATGAATGCGGAAATAAGCACGGATTCCCAGACAACCACGGTGTAAAGTAAGAATATTCTACTTGGGCTATCGCTCCCTGCGTTTGTATCTCCTAACGTGCTGAATTTCCTTGTGGAGAAATACAATATTTCGCCGATCTCCACGCCTGAAGAAGATCTGAAAAAGATTCTTGGTTAAATTTTTAGGGCTGACAGAACATAATCCGTCAGCCCCATTGATTATTCGGTTAATGTTTCGATGGCAATTTGCATACCAAGCGTTCAGCTTACTTCGGTCAAAAGCGTGGTGTGCCTTCCACAACGATGATTTTTAATATATTCAAGATAAAACTGCCCGTACTTGCCAATTTGATAATTGGTTTGTTCGGGCAGTTTTATTTCCGGTATAAGACGCCCGTTTTCTTCACGATAGGTTCCACCAAGTGTTTCATACAATGTTTTCATTACAGTATCTCCATTCAAATAATTATTTGCGATATACTGTATCGGATTGTCTTTACCACTTGTTTTTGAAACCTTCGTTATGGGGTCTCGTCATTAATACGACACCCACTATATTACTTCAAAGTTATTTTCAATTTCTCAAACACCTTTACAAGAACAATGCCGAGAATCAGACCCGCTGCGCCTTGTACAGCATTGGCAGGGATGTTGACCGCAGAAGGAACAAAACCATACATAAATCCTTCAAAGACATAGTATCCCAACACCATAACGATCTCTGCAAGAACCGCGCCGATGATTTGAGAAGGAAGTTTACCGATGCGCTTATTCATCAACTTGACGCAAGCGAACGCGATAAGTGCCATTGAGCCTTTTATCAAAAATGTCGCAGGAGCGTATGTAATATAACCCGAGAACATATCTGCAAGTGCAGAGCCAAGACCTGCCGCCACAAAGCCGTAACCGGGTGCTAAGAGCCATCCGCACAATAATACGATGCAATCACCTATATTCAGATATCCTTTCATCGGAGAAGGAATTTTGACTATCATTGTCGCTACGCATACCACAGCCGCCATAAGTGCCGTTATTACAATTCTTTTTGTTTTTGAGTACATTTTTATGTTACCACCTTTACATTTCGATGATAATAGTATATAATATATCTGACCATATAACAATCACCAATCAAGGAGTGTTTTATATAGCCAGATGAAGTATATAATTGATAAAAACAAACGCCCCGTATATCTGCACCTGTATACGCAGATACGCAACGATATTGTAAATGGGTTATATCCATACAACAGTAAGCTCCCATCGAAAAGAAGTCTTGCAGAGGAAACGGGTGTCAGCACAATAACGGTTGAACACGCCTATGCGCTTCTGTGTGATGAGGGATATACAGAAGCAAGGGAGCGAAGCGGATTTGTCGTGATCTTTCGTCAAAACGACGGATTTGCTTCTACCACCAAAACCGCACATACATACCACGCATCCTATCACTCATCAAGCGACTTTCCAGAGTTTCCTCTTTCCGTATTAAGTAAGACGATGCGAAGGGTGCTGACCGACCACGGAGATCTGCTGCTTGAAATGTCGCCCAACCTCGGTTGCACCGAACTCCGAGAAGCTATTAAGCGTTATCTCGCACGAAATCGTGGCATCGAGGTATCTACCGAACAGATCATTATCGGCTCCGGCTCGGAATATCTTTACGGACTTATCGTTGAGCTTCTTGGGAGAGATAAGACGTTTGCTATTGAGTTTCCCTCGTACAAAAAGATCGAGCAAGTATATAGAGCTGCCGAAATCAATTACGAATCTCTTTCATTAACCCCCACGGGCATTGACAGCTCTGTTCTCGGTTCCTCAAAAGCAGATGTTCTTCATACTACGCCATACCGAAGCTACCCAAGCGGCGTTACGGCAACGGCATCCAAGCGACACGAATACCTGCAATGGGCAAATGAGAGAAAGCGATATATTATCGAGGACGATTTTGAATCCGAGTTCTCGGTATCTACTAAACCAACCGAAACGCTTTTTGCACTATCTACCAAAGATAACGTAATATATTTGAACACGTTTTCAAAAACCATATCCCCCTCGTTGCGTATCGGTTATATGGTGCTGCCAAAGCATCTTGTCGAGGTTTACGAAGATAAGCTCGGCTTCTACTCCTGCACAGTTCCCACGTTTATGCAGTACGTGCTCACTGAGCTTATTGATAACGGTGACTTTGAACGGCACATCAACCGCGTCAGACGAATGATGAGGAAGAAGTTATCTACATAAGCTGAAAACAGCCCTCGCTCCATTTTGGAACGAGGGCTTGAGAATTTACTAAATAAAGGTTTCTAATGTAATCTGCATACCAAGCTTGAAAGCGTATTCAAAAATGGCTGCTTCGCCAAGGCTCATATACTCACTCCAACAATCGTGGAATTTCTCAAATACCTCTTTCTGATCATCGGTAAAGCTTTTTTCCAAGTCATCGTGATGGCGTGACATATAGCTGAGGAGTTCTTTCATTTCCTTCGTGTTATTTCTGCTGTCCTCTTGAGAGATTATGTTTCCGTGCCAAAGTTCATTGATGATCGACTTCATAATAAAACAACATCCCGCAAAACGACTTCTTCCGCACTCTCCTTGATGTTGTTCATCTCTGCAACCCAACGGAGCATATCGCGAGCTTTCAAATTTTCGTCAATTTCTCTTTCGGCAGCAAGGTGGGTGATGATGCTTTCAAGCATTTCATTTGCTTCAAGGTCGATTTCGTGCAACCGAGCGTTCAGCTTACCTTCGGTCAAAAGCGTGGTGTACCTTCCACGACGATGACTCTTAATATAGTCAAGATAAAACTGCCCGTACTTGCCAATCTGATAATTGGTTTCTTCGGGCAGTTCTATTTTTGGAATAAGATGCCCGTTTTCTTCACGATAGCTTCCACCAAGTGTTTCGTACAATGTTTTCATTACAGTATCTCCATTCAAATAATTATTTGCGATATACTGTATCGGATTGTCTTTACCACTATTTTGAAACCTTTGTTATCG
>JAZNAB010000042.1:0-7273 GCA_045586285.1 Candidatus Flemingiibacterium sp.
AAAACTTTTGACAGATTTTATAAAATCTCTAATATTGTTTATAATGTGCGGAACTTTGCCACACCACCAATTATGCATATAAAAATGCCTTTACAATTTAATTTCTCTTTGAGATTTCAACGAAAAGTCCATTCCACAGAAAATCGAGTTATAGGCAAGGGGTAAATGAAACTATATTTTTTTCTGAAACCTATTGACAAATATTTTCTTGTGTGCTATAATTTAGGTGTACTAACACATATAGTACACCAAGTACACTAGATCAGGAGGAGGACAAATGAGCGTAATCAGTGTTGATCCGAGAAGCCGAAAGCCCATATGGGAACAGCTTACAGAAAACATAAAGCTATTGGTGCTTCGTGGCATTTTAAAGCCAGATGAACAGCTTCCGGGTGTCAGAACACTTGCAGGAGAACTTGCAATCAATCCAAACACTATTCAAAAATCTTACGCCGAGCTTGAAAGGCAAGGAATTATCTACTCCATTCAAGGCAGGGGCTGTTTTGTTACCGACAATAGACAGTCAATCGAAAATGAGCACAAAAAAGCTCTCGAAGAAAAATTTTCAAAAATAGTATCCGATGCAAAAGAGTCTCGAATTGATAAAGAACGGCTCTGCGCACTCATAGAAAATATCTATTCGGAGTCTGAGTCTTAAATAAATATCAGGAAAGGAAGCGATTATCAATGATTGAAATAAAAAACGTATCTATGAGCTATGAAAAATCGCCAACACTTGACAATATAAGCACAGTCATAAATTCAGGTTCAATATTTGGATTAATCGGCTCTAACGGCTCGGGAAAATCCACCCTTTTAAACATACTTTCCGGCGTTATAAAGCAAAAAAACGGAGAGGTTTTATACGATGGCGTGCCTGTTTGGGAAAATGACCTTGTAAAGCAAGGTATCATCTTTTTATCCGACGAGCAGTATTTTATTCCCCACAGTACAATAAACGATATGAAAAAGCTCTACAAATGCACCTACACCGATTTTTCAGAAAAAACCTTCGAAAAGCTACGTGGCATTTTTGCTCTTGACTGCGACAAAAAAATTAATACCTTTTCAAAGGGTATGAAAAAGCAGGCAGCAGTAATGCTCGGCATTTCGGCGCACCCGAAATACCTGCTCTGCGATGAAACCTTCGACGGACTCGATCCGGTTGTAAGACAGCTCGTAAAGCGAATTATAGTCGAAGAATGTGCAGACGGAAAAATGACGGCAATTATTGCATCTCACAACCTTCGCGAAATGGAGGATATATGTGATTCTTTTGGTTTGCTTCACAAAGGCGAGCTTGTTTTCGCCCACGATATAGATGCAGTAAAAAGTGAGCTTCACAAGGTGCAAGCGGTATTTAATGCAGACTTTGATGCAGAAAAACTTTCTGGTATGTCAATACTCGGATATTCCCAAAGAGGAAGCGTTGTGTCCTTTATCGCTCGTGGCAGCTTAGATGACATAAACTCAAAAATGATAGAGCTTACCCCCACATTCTTTGAGGTAATCCCTCTCACTCTGGAAGAAATATTCATTTGCGAAATGGAGGAAAAAGGTTATGACTTCAGCAAACTCAGCTACTAAAAACAAGCGGGCGGGCTTCAAGGGCTTTTTCGGCTTCAGCTTAAAACAGTTCTGGACTTCTGTGCTTCTTTATACAATAATACTTTTCTTTATAATCCCCGTACCGATATTAATGATAATATCCGACAGAAGCATTGATTCACCTTTGGAAATTGCAAATATGACTACCTTACTTGCAAACGAATGGCCTGTAGTTATAAGATATTTGATAATTCCGATTATGTCAATATTTGCGGTTGCAATTTCCTGTGCAAGATTTTCTTATATGAAAAACAAGGTTGCAGTGCAGTTTTATCACAGTCTGCCAATAAAACGCAGTCAGCTTTTCTTAACTCAACTTGCAGTAGCGGCTTTAGCCTTGGCAATTCCCTATCTTATCAATATGTCAGCTGCAGCCATTATTGCCGCAGCTAATAAAGTTTGCAGTACGCTGCTAATCCAAAACATCTTAACAATTACAGTTGAAGCAGCAGTTTTTTCCCTTTTGTTTTTCTCCCTTTCAACCCTTATCGGAATGGTCAGCGGTATCGGAGCCGTACAACTCACATTAACTGCCGTTGCAGCATTTTTAATACCGGTTTTATATGTTGTAACAATACTTTTCATTGACATCTTCAATGAGAATATGTGGATAGACTTCTATCTTTCTGAGAAATTACTCAGAAACCTGTCACCGATTTTACGGTTTATAAATGATCCATCTATTCTTAGTGTTTCAGAACTTGTGCTCATTTCCTTGACAGCTATCGGAATGCTCGTGGGAGCTTGGTTTATCTATAAAAGCAGAAAAAGCGAGAGAGCCGGAATACCTGTTATTTATTACACTCTCGGCGAAGTTATCAAATATATTTTAATATATATCGGCACACTTGTGGGCGGTCTGTTCTTCTATATGATAATGAATGATCTGTTTTGGACATTATTCGGTATGATTTGCGGTATGGTGCTTGTATTTATGCTTACAAATACCATTCTCAAAAAGACCGCAAAGGCAATGTTCTCCGGTTGGAAAGGACTGCTTATTTTCGGCGGAGTAAGCCTCATTTTATTCGTATGTATGAACATCAATCTTTTCGGGCTTAACGACAGAATCCCCTCAGCTGAAAATACAAAACGTGCAATTGTAGAATTCGGAAGCGATGACGTTTATCTTGAGTTCACATCTCCCGAAACAATAGAAGCTGTACACAAAATTTATTCAGCAAATAAGCTGCAAAATCCGTCACATCTGTACTCTGACTATAATTCATATGAAGTAGTACATATGAACGTGGTATTTTACTCAAGACTCGGTATACCCACAGCAAAGAGCACAGTAATTTACAACAAATCAGCATTTGTTGAAGAATTCCGTCTGCTTCTTGACAGCAGTGAATTCAGAAAGTCTTATAAAAATGTAAGCGCCCAGCTTAACGAAGGCTTCAAAAATGAGCTAAATGGCTATATGCATATAAGCTACCCTCATTATGACATTATAAAATATGCGAAAATGGCAGTTGATAACGGCTATTATAACGGATTTGCAAATTTGACTGCCGAGGGAAAAAACAAAACAGGAGCAGATATACTTATTTCCCATATGGATGTTTATAACTTTGATTATTTCCAAAATCCAATTGTCGGAAGTCTGCAAATATCGGCACCACAAACAAACAGAAATAATTCAAGAATATATGTAACTCTGCCGATTATCTCCAAAGCAACCGAATGGATGGAAAGATATTTAGCATACAATAATGTTTACTCATATGATTATGAAACTTATATAGATTCTTTTGCAGAGATAATAAAAAGCATAACGGTAAATAAAACCTGCCGAAATGACGGCGGAAAGGTTGAAAACATAGAAAAAGCCGTATTTACCGATAAAGCTCAAATAAAGGAAATACTTAAGAATTCCGCCAATCCCTTTGGAACTTACGAAACAAAATATACCTTTGTTGACACAGAATATTCTGCTTACTATGAAATCCAAATTTCCTCTGTAAAAGAACCAGTTTACAATGATCGAATTGATATTGACACTACAGACGTTTATATGAGAGATTTTACAATCAATTTCTTATTAGGAAAAGTACCCGAATTCGTAACTAATGCATTTAACTGATAATAACTTCGACGGAATGGAGAATTCTCCATTCCGTTTTTTTAAAAAATTTTTTTAAATTTTTATTTTGTTCACTCATTTTGATTTAAATATGGTATAATATAATTTAGGGAATAAAAATTGACTTTTATTAGATTGGTGGTGTTATAAATTGCAAATATCAGCAAAGGATATAGCCTCGCTTTTACGTACACTTTCAAGGACTGCTTCAAAGCCTCATTTCACTTCCGCAATTATTGCAGCAGCAGGTGTCGGCTCACGTATGGGCAACTCCTGTAAAACCACCAAGCAAATGGAGGAGCTATGCGGACTGCCAATAATTGTACGCACCTTGACAGTATTTGAAAAAAGTGAGTATATAAATGAAATAATAATCGTTGCAAAATCCGATGAAATTCCTATGTATACGGAATTTATAAACAAATACGGTTTCAAAAAAATATCTGCCGTTACAGAAGGCGGAAATACTCGTCAGGAATCAGTGTTGAAAGGATTTGAAAAAATCTCAGATAAAAGCGAATTTGTTGCAATTCACGACGGTGCAAGATGCCTTGTAACAGAAGAAATAATTGAAAAGGTTATGATAAATGCTTACTCAAGAGGTGCTGCTACTGCAGCCGCAAAAGTCAGCGATACCGTAAAACGCTCAAACCTTTCAGGTTTTATTTCTGAAACAATTGACAGAAACGAAGTCTGGCTTGCTCAAACGCCTCAAGCTTTTAAAACCGAAATATACCGTGCCGCTGCTTATACAGCCCTTGAAGAAGGTTTTTTGGCAACCGATGATAATTCTCTTGTACAACGTGCGGGATTTCAAGTAAAGCTTGTAGAGTGCAATAAGGAAAATATAAAGATAACCACCCCTGAAGATCTTGAATATGCAAACTTTATATTAAACCGCCGCTAAAAGCAAAAAGGCAGCCCGAAAGCACTATATCTCTTTCAGACCACCCTTTTGCTATTATTGAACTATAAATCAGTTATTCTGCTTCTTGTTTGTTTCGCTCTTCTTTGACTTATTTTCGTTTTTGTTGTTTTCTGCGTTGTTTCTGTTCTGATTTTCGAAATTGTTTCTGTTCTGATTTTCCGACTTGTTGTTCTGGTTTTCATAACGGTTATTATTTTCGTTATTCATTTCTAAACTCCTTAAGTTTATATATTAAATATAAATTCCCATAGAGGAATTCACATTATGATTATTTGCATAAATATGATTTTTATACATTATTATTTGGAGGGCTATTATGACACTTTATCCTATGAAGCTAACCCCGGCAGTTAAGGAAATCATTTGGGGAGGCAGCAAATTAAAAACAAATTTTGGTAAAAAAGCAGATTTTGAAAAACTTGCAGAAAGTTGGGAATTAACAGTTCGCCCAGACGGAATGAACATAATCGAAAACGGCGAATATGCAGGAATGGCACTTGGCGATTTTATTGACGAGGCAACCTATTCTGTAATCGGTGCAGATTATAAAGGCGACCGTTTCCCTCTTTTGATAAAATTTATTGACGCTTGTGACAAGCTCTCAATTCAGGTTCACCCCTCAGACGATTATTCCCTTAAAAATGAAAATGAATTTGGCAAGACTGAGATGTGGTACATAGTAGATGCCGAAAAAGATGCAGAACTTGTTTTTGGTTTATCCGAAAATTACACAAAGGAAGCATTTGAAAAAGCTGTAAAAGAAAACTCAGTCGAAAAACTTCTTAATAAAGTTAAAGTACATAAAGGCGACGTGTTTTTTATTCCGGCAGGGCTTGTTCACGCCATCGGCTCAGGAATACTCATTTGCGAAATTCAGCAGAATTCAAACGTAACATACCGTGTATATGACTACGGGCGCCTCGGCAAAGACGGTAAGCCTCGTGAAACACACGTTGAAAAAGCAAAGGACGTAATTGTCAACTACTCTAAAGAAGAAATAGAAAAGCTGCAATTTGAAACTGCGGCAAATAAAGATGAAACACTCCTTGCCGCTTGTGATAAATTCAAGGTTAACAAATATAGTTTTACCGAACTTTCCCTTACGGCTAATGCCGACAGCTTCTTATCACTTACCTTTATCGAAGGTGATGGAGCTATCGCCTTTAACAATAAAAATTATGCATTTACAAAAGGAGATACCTACTTCATTCCTGCAGGAATGGGTGAATTTGTAATCAAATCAGAAGGTGCCGTTTGCATCGCAGCAAAAATATAAATAATAGAATAAAAAAACTGCCACTTGCTTTTGCAAGTGGCAGTCTTTTGTTTATTTAAAATCGGCAAATTAGTGAACGATGCATCTTTCTGTATCTTTATCAAAGATATGAAGTCTGGAGATATCAAGAGCAACCTTAATTGTATCGCCTGCTCTTGCGCTGGAGCGAGAAGAAACACGTGCTGTAAGAGATTGTTCTTCGTCTGCAGCAAGATAAAGGAAGATTTCGTTACCCATAAGCTCGGTAACGTCAACGTTACAAGTAATAACGCTTTCAGCCATACTGGAGAGATACATAGGCTCGTCGTGAATACACTCAGGACGAAGACCTGCAATAACTTCTTTTCCAACATAGGCCTGAAGAGCCTCGTTGTTTGCTTTTTCTGCAGGAAGTTTAATAGAGTTGCCTGCAAATTCAACATAAATTCCATCAGCCTTCTTTTCAAGCTTTGCATTGATGAAGTTCATCTGAGGAGTTCCGATAAAGCCTGCAACGAAGATGTTGCAAGGTGTTTCGTAAAGATTCTGAGGAGAGTCAACCTGCTGGATAAGACCGTCCTTCATAACAACGATTCTGGTAGCCATTGTCATAGCTTCTACCTGGTCGTGAGTTACGTAGATAAATGTAGTGCCGAGGCGTTTGTGAAGCTTTGTAAGCTCAGTTCTCATCGCTGCACGAAGCTTAGCATCGAGGTTGGAAAGCGGTTCGGCAAGAAGGAATACCTTCGGGTCACGAACTATAGCACGTCCAAGCGCAACACGCTGCTTCTGACCACCGGAGAGAGCCTTAGGCTTTCTGTCAAGAAGGTGAGTAATATCAAGAATTCTTGCAGCTTCTTCAACTTTTCTCTTACTTCCTTCCTTAGGAACCTTACGGAGCTTAAGGCCGAATGCCATATTGTCAAATACAGACATATGAGGATAAAGAGCGTAGTTCTGGAAAACCATCGCAATATCTCTGTCCTTAGGAGCAACATCGTTTACAAGTCTGTCGCCGATGAAAAGTTCTCCCTCGGTAATTTCCTCAAGGCCTGCGATCATACGAAGTGTTGTGGACTTACCGCAACCAGAAGGTCCAACGAAAATGATAAACTCCTTATCCTTGATTTCAAGGCAGAAGTCTGAAACGGCTGTAACACCGCCCGGATACTTTTTGTAAATGTGCTTGAGTGATAAGCTTGCCATAATATATAATCCTCCTTGGTAATTAAAATGAACTTTATGTCCATTTTTAAGCAATCTACTTCAACGTACAATATTATACCAAATATAATATAAAAATGGAAGAGTTTATTTCCCCAAATTTTCACTGATTATTTTGTAATCAATGCACAATCATAACAGGTAGTTTGTTAACAATCAGTTTTAATTTTTG
>JAZNAB010000043.1:0-3136 GCA_045586285.1 Candidatus Flemingiibacterium sp.
TTTAGAATATGAAAACTATATACAATATGTCAACCCACAAAATTTCATATGAAATATACAATAGATTTATGGAAAAAGCTAAAAATAGCTTACTCTTTAAAATTGAACGTTAATCCAAGAGTATTTAAAATCTCATCAAAATTATTAATATCATCAGAATTCAAAAGGTTAATTCTTTTTGAAGCATTTTTAATATTATCTCTCTTGAAAAGTATTAACTGCAGCAAACGTATAATCCAGAAAATAGGGAGAAGATACGGTGCTTTGTTTAATGTTCGGTAATTCTTGCTCATTACCTGGTATGAAGGAAAGATTTTATTTAAGATATGTTTGTTAATTGAATTTTTAGCGTTTCCACCGCTAACTTGCATATCCTTGACTCTTGATGCGATTTCCCTGTTCTTTAAACTTCCGTATGCTCCGCTTTCAAAAACATAACTTGTGATATAATCAGAAATTTCGTCAGGCTCTTTATTATCAAACCATACATCAAGCGTATGCTCAATATTTGTGTAGAATTCACGTAAGCTTAATTTTTCAAGTTCCTCTAAAATATAGTCGAAATTAAGATCGGTATACTTAGTACGATATATCCATAAGTCAGTGAAATTTTTAATACCTATACCGCCATCTCTGAAATGCTTTGCAAGATGAGTAAAAATATAAATATACTCATCTTCTTTTTTCATAAAATATCGGCAATTTTCATTAGAGTCTGCTAATCTCCATCCATCGCCGAAATATTCATAAAAATCTTTATTATATGACGGAATAATACGTTTATGTAACTCTAAATAAAGATCCGGTGATTTCCACATAAACTCGTGGTCGGACTCACCGCTGTCGGAAAATCCGAGATCTAACATTACAGGCTTTATTTTGTCAAAATATTCTTCTTGCCTAATCAAAACATCAGCATCGCTCATAGAACGCATTTCAGGAAAAGGATACAGTTTTTTCAAAACAGTCCCTTTGAGAAGCATATAATCTATATTATTCTTTTCAAATTCATTAATAACAATATCAAGTTTAGAAAGTTGCTTTTGGTTCTTTAACATAAGTGAATAGAAATATAATTTTAAATCTTCCATTTCGCTTGATTTATTAGAGATACCGCAGTTTAGTGCGCCAAGATAAATCATAACTTGAATTTGATGTTTATGAGAAGCTTTTACTGCGTTGGCAAAATCAAATCCTTCCGGTAATGCAAACGGCTTATCGGCAAGTGCGCTTTTGATAAGTAAAAGCATACCTTTCGATTGAATATCCATAACCTGCCTCCAAAAATTGAATGATTTACATACCTTTTATTTTCCCTGATTTAAATACAACATCTTTAAGATACAGTCCCCCGGGAGATAAAGTGCTTCCCGCAAGATCACGGTTGCAGGATTTTATAATTTCGGGAATTTTATTTGCATCAATTTTTTTATATCCACAGTCTAAAACAGTACCGGCAATAATTCTGACCATATTGTAAAGAAAACCATCAGCGGCAATTCTCAGACGCACAAAATTTCCGTCAGCAATAATCTTACAATAATACACTTCCCTGATCGTATCAGTAACATCTGAGCCTGAGCTCATAAATCCAGCAAAGTCGTGTTTTCCAACAAAACAAGAACAAGCTAATTCCATTTTAGATAGTATATCATCGGTAAGCTTCTTTTTAACGTGAAAGCACCTGTTATTATAAAATGGGTTAGGTGCTTTTGACCACAAAAACAGATACTCGTATTCTTTATATTCAACATCATATCTGACGTGAAAACTATCATCTGCAGGATATGCACCCAAAAATGAAATTCGTTTATCACAAACACTGTTAAGAGCATAAGGGATATTTTCATAAGGTATACTTTTATCTGTATCAAATGTAACAAAATACTTGAGAGCGTGAACACCGGCGTCTGTCCTTGAACAGCCTTTGACATCGTATCTTTCGCCATAAACCTTTTCTATAGCATCTTGAATGGCAGATTGAACGGTAATCTTTGAAGGCTGAACTTGGTAGCCGGCAAAACCATACCCATCATACATAAGTTTAAGCAAAATTTTCATATAGAAATCGGGCAAGGAATAAAACCTATTAAAATAACAGATGCAATAAAAATAACAAATACAAATGCAACAATAACGTCAATTCCGTTAATCTTAAGCTTGGTCATTTTTGTTCTGCCCTCTCCTCCTCTATAGCATCTGCACTCCATAGCAGTCGCAAGTTCATCGGCACGTCTAAAAGAAGAAATGAATAGTGGAATTAAAATAGGCACAAGTGCTTTAGCTCGTTTAATAAGGCTTCCGCTTTCAAAATCTGCGCCTCTTGCTTTTTGAGCAGACATAATTTTATCAGTTTCTTCTATTAGAGTTGGAATAAACCGAAGAGCAATGCTCATCATCATTGAAAATTCGTGTACCGGAAGCTTTATAATTTTCAAAGGTGAAAGAAGTCTTTCAAGAGCATCAGTCAACATAATAGGAGATGTAGTATAAGTCAAAAGTACTGAAGTACCAATAAGAAGTGCAGTTACTCTAATAATCGTCATTAAAGCAGTTACCACACCTTCAAGATAGATATCAATTGCCCAAAATGAAATAAGAAGAGTATCGCCCTTAGTCCAAAAAACATTGAAGAATGTAGTAAATATAATCACGAATAATAAAGGCTTCAGACTTTTCAAAACAGTTTTATAGGAAATGCCGGAAACTGCCACAAGAATAATAGAACTTAACACAATAAAAGCAAAAGCATATAAATTACTTGCAATAAAAACAGCGGCAATATAAATAACAGTTAAAATTATTTTTAAAGCCGGATTAAGTCTATGAATAACAGTATTTCCGGGAAAAAACTGACCGAGAGTTATATCTTTGATCATATTTTCCTCCTGAGAATCCCTACAAGAACACTTTTAGCGTCTTCAATAGTGTATATACCGTGGGGAATGTCAAGACCACGATCTCTTAATACGTTCATAAGTTTTGTAACCTCAGGTACAGAAAGACCGATCTTCTCAAGCTCATCAGCTCTGTCAAAAACCTCAGCAGTACTTCCCTGCATATATAATTTTGAATTTTTCATAACAACAATTTCATCAGAGTATCTTGCCATATCCTCCATAGAATGTGAAACAAT
>JAZNAB010000044.1:0-6023 GCA_045586285.1 Candidatus Flemingiibacterium sp.
TTCCTGCTTCTTTTGCGGTCTGTACATAAAGAAATAGAATACAGCAATCATAACAACAATCATTAAAATCGTTGTCAAACCTTGTCCTTTCATAGCGTCATTAACATTAGCTGCGTTTTCTGCTGTTAATAATAAGTTAAGCATTGCTTTCCTCCAAAAATAAAATTATTCTTATATATTATATCTTATAAAGACACTTTTTTCAATACATATTTGTAAACTTCCTGAGAATTAGGACTATTCTTTATTATCACCGGACATAAAAACCTCTATTTTGTGCTTTGAGTTTCTGTTAATTCTATAAAACCCGCCGGCAACTACTGCAAAAGACACCAAAAAGACAATGGACACGGCATAAATTGACATTTCAGGAATCAATCCTAAGAAAAAGCTAAATAAATTAAAACCGAAATGTAACAGAATCGGCGCTGCTATAGAACCGTATTTTTCGAACACAAAAGCAAGAATAAACCCAAGAATCGAAGAATATATAACCCAAACAATTTGCCCGTGAGCTGCGCCAAACAGCCAAGATGCCAAAATCATCGCCGCAAGAGTTGGCATACCGGATTTCAGACTTTTATAAATATATCCCCGGAATACAATTTCTTCAATTAAAGGAGCAAAAACTATAGTTAAGAGTAAATATGACACCATATCCATATTGGTAATAGAGGAAGATGCACGTTCATACTCATAAATCCAAGATTCAGGGAAAGGAATTAAGCTGACAATAACAGTTGTAACCGCATTAAGTGCCGCTCCAAAAACAATAATAAAAATACATTCAACACCGCCGACAGCAGTTAGATTTAACCGTTTGGCTATTGTATTTTTCCTGATTTTTGTCACCGCAAAGAATGTAAGTACAGCAAATATTCCTGAGATAATAGTCAAATATCCGCTGTATTTAACTAAAAGATTTCCAAAGCTCTCAACCGTATGAAGTTGGTCTGTGGGGGCAAGAAGTCCTCCGATAATACCTGCAATGAAAATGACAGCAACTTGACATAAATAATAGGTCAAGAAATATAACACTGCTTTAAATACAGCTTTTACAAACAACTTAAAATTCATTTTTCCCCCATTAATACAGAATAGATTACAATAAAAGTATACACCGAGCAATAAAAAAAGTCAAGGTAGTTTATGTAGCCATAGTCGAAAAAAATTTATATTTTCTGTGTTTACTTTGCTTTTTGTTTATGATACAATGTAATATGAAAAACTGCGAAAGGATTTGTCAAATTTTTTTGATACCTAAAAATGACAGAACAACAATTACTTGAAGCTATAAGCGACATACTCGGAAGAAAAATTCTGAAAAAAGCCGTGTTTTCAAAAGCTGTCGATAAAAACTGTGTAAAAGAAGTTGTCACACCTTTAAAAAAAGAAAATGGCGGCACTATATTATGCGCTGAGAAGTTTACCAAAGACAATAAAACTTTCAGGCGCAACCTGCCCGATAATGACAGTAATGAGCTTTGCCGTATGGCTGTAGAGGATTATTATCGTGTCAGCATATTAACAACCGCCGGCAGTATAGATATAATGCGTTCCAAGTCAGGAACTGTATATATTGGCGGAAAACTGTCAAAAGAAGCCGGTGAAGCAGAAGTAAAAACAGAAGGAAAAAAATATATTCTTGACGGCAGACGTGACGCTTATTTTCTTAGTGAGCTCGGAATTTCCGATAAAAACGGCAGAATTCACGACAAAAAACAAGCAAAATACCGTCAGATAAATAAATTCCTTGAAATAATCCGTGACACACAAAAATCTTTTCCCGAAGACCGCACCATTATTATCTATGACCTATGCTGCGGAAAAAGTTACCTTACATTTGCAGTATATTACTTTTTAACAAAAATCCTTGGAAAAAGTGTACGAATGTACGGTATTGACCTAAAAAAAGACGTAATTGAATACTGCAGCGACGTTGCAAAAAGACTAAATTTCACCAATCTTTTTTTTGAATACGGAAATATAAATACATACGAGCCGCCGGAAAAGCCTGATATGGTTATCTCTCTGCACGCCTGCGATATTGCGACTGATATCGTACTTGCAAATTCGGTAAAATGGGGAGCAGAAATAATTCTTTCAACCCCTTGCTGTCACCACGAAATGTCAAAACAGCTTTCAGCTAAGACCTCGGGTACAGAGCTTAAAGATAGCTTATCATTTATTCTTGATCACGGCATTTTAAAGCAAAAACTATCTGATATTCTAACAGATTCGCTTCGTGTAAAGCGGCTTGAATCAGTTGGATATGATGTTACAACTCTAGAGCTTATCGATCCTGATGAAACCCCTAAGAACCTTATGATAAGAGCAATTAAAAATAAAAACATATCATCTGAAAATATGAATAAGGCTTTGGTTAAATATCAAGAAATTTGTAAAACGCTAGGCATCTCGCCAACACTTGATGCCCTTTTAAAAGAAAATGAAAAAATATAGTATTTTGTTTAAATTCTGCATTATTGCAGTAGTTTTAATTTGCATATATTATTTTATTTATATGTGTCTTTGCCTGACTGGCTTCGACTCGCCGGTTATGTCGATTTTTGCTCTATTTGTAATGGCTTTTGTTAGTTTGCCCGTTATATTAAGAAAAAAGCTCTCCGGACTTCTCGGCAAGTTTGAAAAAACAATAAAAATCGTATTTACATCTCTGCTATGGATATATATTATAAGTGTAATATTCTTTTGGGTATTTATTCTTAACAGTAACAGCTTCACAAGCGATGACTACGTTAATACATATCTTGAAAACTCGTCGGAAGATAAAACTCCGATAGTTTTGGTATTTGGCTGCAGAACGTACGGGTATACTCCCGGCAAAACCCTAAAATTAAGGTTAGACAAGGCATATGAGCTGCTGTCTGCAATGCCGGATTCCATCTGTGTCGTGAGCGGAGGACAAGGCCCAAACGAAACTGTTTCGGAAGCTGTAGCTATGAAATATTATCTTGAAGAACTTGGAATTGAACCGGAGCGCATAATCACTGAATCCGCTTCAACTTCCACAAAGGAAAACATACTCTTTACAAAACAAATCATTCTTGAAAACAATATAAATACAGACAATATAATCGGCGTTTCAACCGCATTCCATCTCCCCAGAATAAAAACTATGTCCGAGCGCTACGGTCTTGAAATGGAGCTTTGCGGTTCGGATTCGGCAAATTTTTTCTATTTCTATGTAAGTATGGTCAGAGAATATCTTTCGTATATAAAAATGTCCATTATACACTAAATAAAACAGCTCTCGTCAAAAACGAGAGCTGTTTTTTCTCATATTCTTTTGTCAGAGTTTAATCATCTTTTTTCAAACTATTGACCATTAACACGTTTTTGTTCAATAGTCATTGTTTGAAACTGTTCACGCTTAAGTCTTTCTGCCCTGCGTTTTTTTCTGATATACTGTGCTCTGAAATATAGTGCCGCATATCCCGCAACAATGATAATTATTATCAAAAATAAGATGATAAAAATCCAACCGATTACAGAAACACTGTTCTTATGATAAAGTGTAACATTTTCAACCCAAAATCCGTATTCCTCAGTTGACCCGGAATCACCCGGCACAGACAACCAAAGCTTCAAAACATCAACGTCACCGTTTGTTTTTTTAACGAATTCATTAATATTAAAGCTTATATTCTGCCATTCGCCCGGCATAATCTGAACCTCACCATCATATACAACAGCATCTTCTTCACCGCTTCCGTTTTTCTGAAGGTGAATCATTATATTAACAGAGCTGCAATCGCTAGGTGCAACCGCCATAATCTTAAAAGCTATAAATTTTGCATTTTTAAAAGCTCCGTCTTCAATTGAACTGTTACCTATTCCGCTGTATAACAAAGGAGTTCCCGTAAGTTCTGTATAAAGCATTGTTTTTGAGCTGTCAAAAGGTTTTAGCTCTATATAATCAGAATTATCTGTAGGATAAAAGTCGCAAAGAGATCCGCTTGTCAAGTCAAAAAGAATATTCTCCTTATAGCCTTTTTCGTAATCAGTTACGGCTGCAGGTACCGGATCAATAACTGTTCGGTTGTTAAACTGCTTGTATTTTTCATTTTCCTTAACATACATAAAAAACACGTCACTTCCAACTGTTGATTCGACCTTAGCAGTAACAGCCTCACTACCCTTTGTATCAATGTATCGGAAAATATTATAAATCGGTTTTTTTGCAGCAGGAGTCACTATGCTTTTTTCTTCATTTGTCCATAATCCGTAATACTGTGTTTCTCCCGAATGGTCAACCTGTCTGTGATATATAAAAGCATCTATATCTTTATTTTGTTCAACTGTATAATAAGCAAGAGCATATGCAGAAGACTGCATAGAAAGAGAATCTTCATCGCTTGGATTGCCGCTGACACCAAATTCACCGATTATAACGCTTCTCACTTCATTTTCATAAAGAAACTCTGTTTGTGATAAGTATCTTGTCAACACGTCTATATTCTTCATAGTAATATAAGGTGTATTAAAGCTATCTTCCGCGTAATTATCAGTCCAATATTTTACAAGATACGGATCTGACGGATACGGGTTTATTGATACGCCGAAATCAATATTGCCCGAAGATTTTATAACCGTATTAAAAAGATTTAAAAAATCCTTTGCAGGATAATCCTGCAATTTATCTGCGGTTACTGTCAAATCGCTTGAAGAGGCACAAAAATTATTTGCAAGTGAAATATAAACCTTTCCACCCGAAAAATGAGATTTCATTGCAGTATATGCAATTCTGAATGCAGTACAGTATGATTTTACAGACTCTTCGAGCAAAAAAGATTCCGAATTATTCCAAATTCTTCCCGAATTCACTTCAAATCCAAGAATAATTGCAGGAGCAAAACCGTATGTATATTCGGGGGAGGTATATCTTTCGCAAATATAATCCATAAATGCCTGATATGCTCTGATTGCTGATTCATTTTTTGTATTCAAAGCATAAAGCACTGCATTATCTGAAACACCACAGTAAAAACCCAAAATATTTTCGTGAGTATTATCGCCGGGAGTAGTTAATATAACATTAAAATAAACATTAATTCCCGCCTCGCTGTATATTTTCACTTTATGATCAAGCAAATCAATTTTGCTTTTATTTAAATAAAAGGTTTGGCCATTATATAAAAACGACACAGCCTCATTTGAATTTTCGCCTAGCATATACTCATTAATCGGTATATTTACAACAGTATGCTGAACGCCAAGCTGCTGTGCATCAGAGAAAAGCTGTATTTGCAATCCTTTTTTACTGCTTCTCGTCGGGAAATCCCCCTTATTTTCGGCAAAAATTTCAGGATTATCGACATATTTTTCGTGAGTTATAATATTATATAGTCCATCCTCAATCTGTTCTGCAACGACAAACTTTGAATATAATCTGTTTGAATTTCCATTAAAAAAAGGAATTTTAAAGCTGACTTTACTGCCGGGCTTAAATGTTTTAACGGGTTCAAGAGAATTTATTTCTTCAACTGACTGATAAGGAAGAAGCTCAAATAGATAAAGCGATGCGCCTTTATTATTTTTAACACAATCTTTAGATAAAGAAATCTCAAATGAAAGATCAGTTTTAGATTTATTTACAGTAACAGACTTAATTCTATTTTCAGACTCATCGGCATAACTTTCCACTCCGAAAGACAAAGATAAAAGCACCGCCAACAAAAGTACAAGCGCCGCAATACAAGTTTTTTTCACAGAAGATTTAAAGGTTGTCATATCCGTCTCCATTCTGTTGAAATATACTATATTTTATATCTTAAATGGGTATGTATTCTTTATTTTTTTAAAACCCGGTTAAAGTCTAATTAAAAACGATTACTCTTATTATATAATACCATATTTCGACAAGAAAATCAATGTATATTTGAAAATAATCGCAGCTTTTTTCATTTTTTTTGGCAAAATAAATGTTTTATGTAATCTTTTGGGGTAAGGAGTGGTTGGCGACGCCATTTTACTTCGGTTTTTATGTCGCCGGCTCTTAT
>JAZNAB010000045.1:0-1663 GCA_045586285.1 Candidatus Flemingiibacterium sp.
TATTTTTAGAATAATATTTGAATTTAGGTTAAAAATAGTAGCGTAAAATATTAATTTCAAAGAAAGGAAACATTTTGTAGATTTTAGGATTCTAAATCACAAAAGTTACGGTTACATTTATGAAATTACGCACAAAACCCCACTCTCGTAAAAAGACGGTCTTTTTCACTGCTATGTTTGTATTATTTACCTTTATTCTGACAAGCTCCGCCGCTTCTGTTTGCAGCGCTAGCGGAAAGCTATCCCCTGCACTCAACATTATCAGTGAAAATTACTCCACAGCAAAAAGCGGACTTGCCGGTACAGATATTTATTTTGAACTTGAAGACTTTCAAGCGGCACTTGGCATTGAAAAAGTTGGTAAAATCACTATCACCGCTCTGCCTGACAATACACTCGGAAGATTAAAGCTTGGAGCAAAATCAGTCGAAGTTGGTCAGACTATTGCTGATTACAATTTAGATGCACTTAAATTCGAACCATATTCTAACGAAAAACTTGTAACAACATTTAGTTTTTGCAGAGGAACTACTGCTTCGGGAGCTTCGTACAAATGTACAATATATGCCCTTGACAGCATAAATACAGCACCTCAAATTGTATTATCCGAAGCTTCACAAGCATCAAGCTTTGCAGAAGCATACTCGGGCATTACGTATCTTGGTACAATATGCGCCTATGATGCTGAAAATGACGAGGTTAGTTTTGAAATAATTGATACAGCCAAAAAAGGAACTGTATTACTCACTGACAAAAATAAAGGTTACTTTGAATATACAGCAAATAAAGATTATGAAGGAAGAGATACTTTTTCTGTCAGAGTCAGTGATAAGTACGGCAACCGTTCAGCTGTCAGAGAAATAAATATCACCGTATCAGCCCCCGAAAATGAAGAAGTATTTGAAGATATGACAGGTCATTGGGCAAACTCGGCAGTTATAACTTGTGTTAGAAAAGGGATTATAGATAATGCATCTGATAACGATTATTTTTATCCAAATGAATATATGAGCCGTGCGGAATTTCTGCATTTTGCTATGAACGCCGCAGGCTACAAAGGATTTTCTATATTAAATACAGGATATGTTGATAATGAAGATATACCAAAAGAATATAGAGGTTCTGTTGCAGCCGCAACTGCATTTGGAATTGTAAACGGCGTCGAAACAGAAAAAGGAATGAAATTCTATCCGAACAGTCAAATTACACGCTCAGAAGCAGCAGTTATCCTTTACCGCCTTACAGGCAATCACGCCGAGGAATACGTGAGCACATTTGCAGATGACAGTTCAGTTCCGGTGTGGGCAGTCAGCGCCGTAAATTATCTTTACAATAATGGAATCCTGCGTGGGAACGGAAACGGTATTGAGCCATATGCACCAATTACAAGAGGCGCAGCTGCACAGCTCATAGCATCTATTGGAAAATAGATTATATTTATCACCACCACTCCCCGATTAATCTTTTGCTGTAGCATTACAAACGCCAACCCGCCCCGTACACTGCCGCCCTTTAGGGTGTGAACGGCAACGATAAAGATAACTCCCCCTCATTCCTTAGGGCTTGCGCCGCACCGGGAAAAAGGTGCGGCGTTGTGCTCACGTTCCCTTATCAACAGAGGTGTTAATACTTTGCGACCGCATTTTTTTGACAAAAATGCGCC
>JAZNAB010000046.1:0-17766 GCA_045586285.1 Candidatus Flemingiibacterium sp.
AAACAATTAATTTGTGGTGTATAATTAATTTACAAAGTGTAATAAGAAAAGGAGGACATCAAGTGAGAGAAAAAAGGTTTTTTATTTTCATTACATTTGCTATTGTTATACTTACTCTCATAATTGGCTGTGCAGCATCTGCAAACATTGACGGAGCTGATATTTTTGCCGATGTCCTTGTTGGCGACAATGTACCCCTGTCACCTCCAACTGCCGACGCAACAGTTGTGGCAGCTTTTGTTCTTGCTATTTCGGCAACAGTTTCAATTATAATTTCTCGAAACAGAAAATAATTTAAGAATAAAAAAAGAATGTCGCGAGGACATTCTTTTTTTATTTGTGTGTAAAAATTAAAGCTGCTCTTTAACTTTGGAGCTCTTGCCCACTCTATCACGTAAATAGTAGAGCTTAGCACGTCTAACCTTACCACGTCTGATAACTTCAACCTTTTCAACGTTGGGGGAGTGTACGGGGAATGTTTTTTCAACACCGCAACCGTAAGAAACACGTCTTACTGTAAAGGTTTCGGAAATTCCACCGCCGTTCTTAGCGATAATTGTTCCCTCAAAAAGCTGAATTCTCTCTCTTGTACCTTCTTTAATCTTGTTGTGAATTCTTACGGTATCACCAACATTAAGTTCAGGCACATTCGCCTTTAACTGCTCATTTGTAAAAGCCTTAATCATATCCATTTTGGCTTCCTCCTTGAAATATATTCAATGTTGTAAAGCATTCGTGCAGAGCATTTGCAGAGGACTGCTTCCATCACGCCACATCTAATGGCATAACATAGGTATTATATCATACTTTTCAGGTAATTTCAAGTGTTTTTGAAAAATTTATATAGTTAATTTGCTGATTTTTCAAAAAACATACGGCCATAAAATAGTCATTTGGCAAAAAAACACTCTTTTTTTACTTACATAGCTTTACTTTTATGATATAATATGTTAAAATATAATTATGGTGTCAATAATAAATACAGTTGACAAATAATTACGGAGGCGGCAAATTGGCGTACAATAATTCAGACTTTAGACAGAGCAGTAAAAAGCCTGACAGCAGGCAATTTAGCACCACCAGACCAAAAGAAGAAAGAATTCCTCCCTTAAAACCTACGCAAAGAGGCAATTATGCTCCGAGCTATCAAAAGCTCGACTACCATAAAAAAAGAGGATTATATAACATATTTGACAGAAAATCAACCAAAGGAAAACCTTTGCAAAAAAGCAACCTAAAAAATAACCGCAGTAAGATTGGTGATTTTCTTCTTGGATTTATTGCAGGACTTGCAATTTTCGGGATCGGCGCTCTTTTTGTATGCAAGGCGCTTATGGATATGATATCATGAGAATAGATAAATTTTTAAGTGAAATGGGAATATGCAGCCGTTCAGAATGTCAAAAAGCGGCGAAAAGCGGCAAAATACTTGTAGATGGTAAAATTCAGAAAAAATCAGATGCTCATATTGACCCGAAAAACAATATAATCACCTACTGCGGTGAAGTTATAAAATACAAAAAATACACCTATATTATGCTCAACAAGCCGGAAGGGTATATAAGCGCCACAGACGACAAAAAAGAGCGCACAGTTCTAGACCTGCTTGACGACAGAACAAAAAAACTAGGATTATTTCCTTGCGGCAGACTTGATAAAAACACCATGGGACTTCTTATATTAACAAACGATGGTGACACCTGTCACAAACTGCTGTCGCCAAAACATCACGTTTCAAAAGTGTACTATTTTGAAGCCGAGCGCATTATAACAGACAGTGATAAAGAACGTCTTGAAAAGGGAGTCACTATAGACGGTGAGCTTACAAAACCCGCACACCTCGAACTTTTTGAAAATCGAATGTCCGGTAAGCTTACTATTACGGAAGGAAAATTCCACCAGGTAAAACGTATGCTTGAAGCTGTATGCAACAAAGTTTTGTACCTTGAACGAGTATGTTTTGCGGATATCCCCCTTGATACAAATCTTAAACGGGGTGAGTGGCGAGAGCTTACAAGCGAAGAGGAAGCTCATATTTTATCTTTCAACTAATTTATAAACAACGAGAAAGGATTATATATATGGATATTATTAAAAAACTGTCAGAGGAGCTCTCGATACAAATTGAACCTCTTGAAAAAACAATTGAACTTATTGACGAGGGAAATACAATCCCCTTTATTGCCCGCTACAGAAAAGAAGTTACCGGTTCACTTGATGATGCCAAACTGCGTGACCTTGTGGACAGACTTACATATCTTCGCTCACTTGAAGCAAGAAAAGCTGAAGTGCGCTCACTTATAGAAGAACAGGGCAAACTTACACCGGAAATAGAAAAAGCAATTGAAGCGGCTGTAATTCTCACAGAAGTTGAGGATATATACCGTCCATTCAGACCAAAGCGTAAAACACGTGCATCTGTTGCAAGAGAAAAAGGACTCGAGCCTTTGGCAGAGCTTATATTTGAACAAGCAGAAAGCTATGAGCGCCCGATCACAGAAATTGCCGCAGACTACATTGACGAGGAAAAGGGCGTTGAAAGTGCCGAGGCTGCAATTGCTGGTGCTATGGATATTATTGCAGAAGACATTTCTGACAATTCCGACTTCAGAAAGTATATCCGCAGACTTACTTTTGACCTTGGTGAAATGGTATCTGTAAAGGCTAAAGACGAGGACTCTATTTATTCGATGTATTACGATTTTAAAGAGCGTTTGTCAAAGCTGCCGCCTCACAGAGTTTTGGCTATAAACAGAGGTGAAAAGGAAGAATATCTGAAAGCTTCTGTAAATCTGCCAACGGAGCCTATTATAAATTATCTTTATTCAAAGCTTTTAACTAAAGGTACAAGTCCTGCAAAAGAATATGTCAGTGCTGCAATTGAAGATAGCTATGAGCGTCTTATCGCACCGTCTATTGAAAGAGAAATCCGCTCTTCCCTGTTTGATGATGCCTGTGAAGGCGCAATCAAGGTTTTTGAAGTCAACCTCAAAAATCTCCTTATGCAAGCCCCGCTTAAAGAAAAAACTGTTCTCGGCTATGACCCGGGATACAGAAACGGTTGTAAATTAGCGGTTGTTGATAAAACAGGCAAGGTACTCGATACCGCAGTTATCTACCCTATGAAGCCTCAATCACGCACCGAAGAATCTGCAAGAATTATCAAAGACTTAGTTAAGAAACACAACGTTGGTGTTATTGCTATTGGAAACGGCACAGCATCAAAGGAAAGTGAAATTTTTGTCGCCGGTTTATTAAAAGAAATTGACTCAGATACAAAATATGCAGTAGTAAGTGAAGCAGGAGCATCTGTCTACTCCGCATCCAAACTTGCCACCGAAGAATTCCCCGATTTTGACGTAATGCAAAGAAGCGCAGTTTCAATCGCAAGACGAATTCAAGACCCCCTTGCAGAGCTTGTAAAAATAGATCCCAAAGCCATTGGTGTCGGTCAGTATCAGCACGATATGAAGCCTGCACGCCTTGACGAAGCCCTTGGTGGAGTTGTTGAAGACTGTGTAAACTCTGTCGGAGTCGACGTAAATACCGCTTCATATTCACTCCTTTCATATGTTGCGGGAATTAATGCCGCAAGTGCAAAGAATATTGTAAAATACCGTGAAGAAAACGGTGAATTTAAATGCCGTAACGATATTAAAAAGGTTCAGAGAATAGGTGACAAGGCTTATTTACAATGTGCAGGCTTCTTGAGAGTTTTATCTTCAAAAGAAGTGCTTGACTGTACTGCAGTACACCCGGAAAGCTATGATATTGCAAGAAATCTTCTCAAGAAATTTGACTACACAGACGATGACGTGAAGTCTTGCCGTCTTGGTGACCTTGGAAAGAAAGTAAACGCTTACGGTATCAAGGCTCTCTGCGAGGAGCTTTGTGTAGGAGAACCGACACTTATAGATATTATCTCTGAGCTTGAAAAGCCCGGACGAGATGTTCGTGACAGTTTGCCTCAAACCATTTTAAGAGATGATATTCTAGACATTGCAGACTTAAAGCCGGATATGATTATTACGGGTACTGTAAGAAATGTTATCGATTTCGGTGCATTTGTCGATATCGGTGTTCACCACGACGGTCTTGTGCACATATCTGAAATTTGCGATAAATACATTAAACATCCGGGAGAAGTACTTGCTGTAGGTGATATTGTAAATGTTAAAATCAAAGCTGTTGACCTTAAAAAGCAGCGCATTTCTCTTACGATGAAGTTTTAATTATGAAAAGAAAAACAAGTAAACGAGCATCAAGTACACTTACCTTAATTGCACTTATTATTACCGCAGCCTTTTATATTTTCTTCGGCGATGGAATGGAATATATCAAGGAAACTTTCCATAAAGCTGGACTTTCCTCGATTTTTACCGAAGAGCTTACCGAGGGCACATTAAGCGTACATATAATAGATGTTTTACAAGGCGACTGTACATTAATAAGAAGCAGTGACGGCAATATTCTTATAGATACGGGTAAAAACAGAGAATATGAGCGTGTGCACGTATACTTAGATGCCCTTGATATTAAAACAATAGATTATTTCATTTGCACTCACCCTCACGAAGACCATATCGGCGGAGCTGCAAAAATAATTGAAGACTATACGGTCAAGACATTGTTAATGACAGACGCAGTTTCAACAAACTATACTTTTGAAAATTTGCTTGATAAAATTGAAGAATATAATGTAAACGCTATTATCCCGTCCCTATCGGAAGAATTTACCCTCGGCGACATTACTTTTAAAATTTTGGCACCTATTAAAGAAACAGACGATCTTAACAATATGAGTCTTGTTGTCAGATTAACATATGGTGATACGTCGTTTATGTTCACCGGTGATGCTGAAAGCTTTTCCGAGAAATATATTCTTGAAAAGTATTCTGCATCAGAGCTTGATTGTGACTTTTTAAAAGTTGGGCATCACGGTTCATATAAGGCTTCAAGTATAAAATTTTTAGAAGCCGTTTCTCCGGAAATTGCCTCAATCTCCTGCGAAGCATATAACGAATACGGCCATCCTCACGGTGAGGTTTTGGACAGGCTTAACAAAGCAGGAGTAAAAGAAATACTTCGTACCGACCTTGACGGCACAATTGTAATAACTTCCAACGGCAAGAAACTTACAGTGATAAAATAACACTTTAAGCTAAAATTTATATTTAAAAAGCTATTGACATACAAAAAAGATAAAGGTATAATATATAGTATATTAATTTACTTTATTTGAGAGGTTTATAATGGCAAATGACAAAAAAATGGTTGATGCTATAACATCAATGGATACAGATTTTGCACAATGGTATACAGATGTGTGTAAAAAAGCCGACCTTATTGACTATTCAAGCGTTAAGGGCTGTATGATTATACGCCCGTACGGATATGCAATCTGGGAAAATATTCAGAAAATTCTTGATACACGCTTTAAAGAGCTCGGTCACGAAAATGTATATATGCCTATGTTTATTCCGGAAAGCTTACTTAATAAAGAAAAGGACCACGTTGCAGGTTTTGCTCCCGAGGTTGCCTGGGTAACTCACGGCGGAAGCGAAAAGCTTACCGAGCGTATGTGTGTACGTCCCACATCGGAAGTTCTTTTCTGTGAGCATTATGCAAATATCATCCGTTCTTACCGTGACCTTCCAAAGCTTTACAATCAGTGGTGCTCGGTTGTTCGTTGGGAGAAAACAACACGTCCTTTCCTTCGTTCAAGAGAATTTTTGTGGCAGGAAGGACACACTATGCACGCAACACGTGAGGAAGCTGTTGCTGAAACAGTACAAATGCTTAACGTGTATGCAGATTTCCACGAAAAAGACCTTGCAATTCCTGTAATTAAGGGTGCAAAAACCCCAAGTGATAAATTTGCAGGTGCAGAAGATACTTATTGTATTGAAGCCCTTATGCACGACGGCAAAGCCCTTCAGGCTGCAACCTCTCACTTCTTCGGTGACGGCTTTGCAAAAGCTTTTGACATTACTTATACTGATAAAGAAAATAAGCTTGTTCACCCATTCCAAACCTCTTGGGGCTGCACAACAAGAATGATTGGCGGAATTATAATGACTCACGGCGATGACAACGGTCTTGTACTTCCCCCGGCAGTAGCTCCTATTCAGGCGGTAATTATTCCCGTTGCGGCACATAAGCCGGGAGTTATAGAAGCAGCACAGCGGATTGCAGACAGGCTTAAAGGCAAAGTAAGAATAAAGCTCGATGACAGCGATAATTCACCCGGTTGGAAGTATGCGGAATACGAAATGAAAGGTGTTCCCGTAAGAATTGAAATTGGTCCAAGGGATATGGAAGCTAACCAGTGTGTAATCGTAACACGTCACGACAGAGAAAAGGTTATTGTAAGCCTTGATAATCTTGAAGAGGCAGTTTTGGAGCGTCTTCAGGCAGTTCGTGACGGAATATATAACAAAGCCCTTGCAAATCTCGAAAAACGCACTTACACCTGCACAACCACAGACGAAATCAAGGCAAATCTTGAAGCAAACGGAGATGGATTTGTTCGTGCAATGTGGTGCGGCGATCCTGAATGTGAAGACAAAGTCAAGGAACTTACCGGCATTGGTTCAAGATGCTTACCTCTTGAACAGACTTCTGTTTCCGATAAATGTATATGCTGCGGCAAACCTGCTACAAAGCTTGTTTATTGGGGCAAAGCATATTAAAAATATTAAAACCGTTGACGCTAATCGTCAACGGTTTTTTGCTCGGCAACGTTAATTTCTTTATTAAATTTCAAGTACATTATATTCAATAATATAATGTACTTATTCTCCAAAGAAATATCAAAAATATTTATTCTTTTTTGTATTCGTCTTCTCAATAAAATCAAAAAAAGGATTGACAAATCTAAAACTTTGTGATATCATATTAGTGTGTTAAAGTGATTATGCACTAAAATATTATTGTTTATTTAGGAGAATTTGTTATGAAAAAGATTTTAGCACTCGCTATGGTTGCCATTATGGCACTTACACTTATGTGCTCTTGCGCACAGACAGAAAAAATGGTCGTTGTTGCTTACACCGACTATGCACCTATGAACTTTACCGATGAAAACGGCACCTTGGTTGGCTTTGATACTGACCTTGCAAAAGCAGTATTTGAAAAGCTCGGCTATACCGTAACCTTTAAGCTTATCAACTGGGATCAGAGATATGCTGAGCTTGAATCCGGCACTATCGACTGTATCTGGAACGGCTTCACCGCAAACACCGCTGACGCAGACGGCGTTGCAAGAAGCGAAAAGGTTGACTTCTCATACAACTATATGGGCAATAAACAGGTAATTATTGCATCTGCAGATTTTGCAGCAACAATCACCGATGCATCTTCCCTTGCAGGAAAAGTAGGCGGCGTTGAAAATAGCTCCGCAGGTGATACATACCTTGCTACCTTAGAAGGAACAATTAAGAAGGGCTTCACTTCTCAGCTTGATGCACTTCGTGACCTTAGCCTCGGCAGCATTGATTTCGCAGTTCTTGATGACCAACTTGCAAAAGCATATGCAGGTAAGGGTGACTATGAAAACATTGTAATTGTTGAAGGAATTGAAAGCGACGCTGAATACTATGCAATCGGCTTTAAGAAAGGCAGTGAGCTTACTGCAAAAGTTAACAAGGCTCTCGAAGAGCTTGCAGCAGACGGCACTATTGCAAGAATTGCTGAAACCTACAATCTTTCCAACACAGCAATTACAGACTTCTCCGACCAGAAGTAAGTTAATGCTATAAAAGTACAGCAAGGTTGAGAACTAAAAATGTTTTCAACCTTGCATTTGTCTTGTATTATTAAGAGAGGATTTGTATTGTGAGTTTCTTTGATATTACCTTAGAACTGCTTGGCGCATTCGGTATTACATTCTTACTGTTCCTGTTAACGCTCATTTTTTCCATTCCCTTGGGACTTGCTCTTTCCTTCTGCACAATGAGCAGCTTTAAGCCTCTTAAGGCTGTAACCAAGGTGTTCATTTGGATTATCCGAGGAATACCCCTTATGCTTTTCATTTTTATGATATACTACCTTCCCGGACTCCTTGGCAGCGGCGGCGTAAATATTTTCGATTTTTTAGACCGACAATTTACATATATGGCAGGCAGCTCTGAGCTTCTCTATTATGGACGTTTTCTCGCCGTTTTGATTGCATTTGTAATCAACTATGCTTGTTATTTTTCGGAAATTTTCCGTGGCGGAATCGAAAGTATTCCGAGCGGTCAATATGAAGCAGGACAAGTTCTCGGAATGACAAAAGGACAAATTTTCAGAAAAATCATTTTAAAGCAAGTTGTTAAGCGCATACTTCCGCCTATGTCCAACGAAATAATTACTCTTATTAAGGATACCGCTCTTGCAAATGCGATTGCTATTCCGGAAATAATTATGTGCGCCAAAACTATGGCAGCATCGCAAGCGCTTATTTGGCCTATTTTCTATACAGCAGTATTTTATCTCCTGTTTGTCGGCGGCTTAACGTTGCTTCTCGGCAAAGCAGAAAAGTTGCTTTCATATTTTAAAGCCTAAGGAGCATCATTATGTTTTTAGAAGTAAAAAATTTAACAAAAAGCTTTGGCGAAACTAAGGTACTTCGAGGGATTGACTTTAGCCTTGAAAAAGGACAGGTTTTGTCAATAATCGGATCATCGGGAAGCGGAAAAACCACACTGTTACGTTGTATAAATGCTCTTGAAAATGCAGACGGCGGTGAAATATACGTCAACAATAATAAAATTTTTGATGCCTCAGAAAGCAATAAAAAAATCAAAAATATTGTTAACTTCGGATTTGTTTTTCAGTCCTTTAATCTTTTCCCACAATATACCGCTCTTGAAAATATAACCTTAGCACCTTTTCTTAAAATTCGCCAGAAATGCAAAAAAGAAAAGCTCTCAAAAGAAAAAAACAGGCTTCTTGCTGAAGCAAAAGATAATGCTCTTCTGCTTCTTGACAAGGTAGGTCTTTCAGAAAAAAGTGATTTTTATCCCTGCCAACTTTCCGGCGGTCAGCAACAGCGAGTATCAATAGCCCGAGCACTTGCGCTTAATCCCGATGTACTTTGCTTTGACGAACCCACTTCCGCCCTTGACCCAGAAATTACAGGAGAAGTGCTGAAAATTATTAAGGAACTTGCGGCAGAAAATATGACTATGATTATTGTAACTCACGAAATGGCATTTGCCCGTGACGTTTCCGATAAGGTTATTTTTATGGACAATGGTGTTATTTCAGAAGAAGGTACACCGAGTGAGATTTTTTCATCAAGCAAAAACCCCCGTTTACAAGCATTTTTACATTCATTCTATGAACAAACATAATACTTCCCCCATTTGTATCGTTTTTACGAAAAATGGGGGAAACTTAATTTAAAATCATTGACTTTTAAAATATAATATGGTATTATTTAAATGCAGTTTTATAAACGCAACTTTTTTATTCAAAGGAGCTTGTTGTAATGGAATTTTTAAACCCAATTGACGGAGATGTTCTATTTTCAGTGGCAGACGGTGTTGAGACTGAAAAGGGACTTAAAACAAAAATAACCGTCAGCGCAAAACCTGAAAGAAAAATAACCATTTGCGGAGTGCCGGCAACCGAAGAAAACGGTGTATACAGTGCCGAGGTAATTCTTGACAGTTACCGCAACAATATTGTAGCCCTTGATACTGAAAGCAACGAAGCTGAAAGCATGTGTATTTTATGGTTTAAAAATGCTTATAAAACCTATCGACTTGGTATAGACGATGTAATTCTTTGTTTACAAAATATATACCTTCACAGAGATGAATACACCTCAATATTTGATGATCCTTTCCTAAAAATGTTCCGTGACTTGCACGAAAAATACGGCAGTCACGTTCATTTGCATATATATTATGAAACCGATGATAAGAGTTTTAATCTTTCAATGTTCCCAGACAAATACAAACCCGAATTTCAGGCTAACGGCGATTGGTTGAAGTTTACATTCCACGCTTATTCTGACCACCCCGACCGCCCATACAGAAACGCTACATACGAAAAGGTTATGGAAGACGGAAAGGCTGTAAACCGTGAAATCCTTCGTTTTGCAGGCAAAGAGGCAATGTCGAAGGTTACATCACAACACTGGGCAGACTCCAACTTATTTGCAACACGTGGATTCAGAAATCTCGGATACAAATGTATAGACGGATACTATGTTAAGGGAAAAGACGGCACCTATAGCGGTTGTCCGTATTATCTCTCTCACGAACAAGCACTTCACGCTTTTTCACGTGACTTTTGGTATGATACAAAAGAGGATATTCTCTTTGTAACCGACGATATAATTCTTAATCACTCCACAGTTGATACAATTGATAGCCGCCTTGATGCATTGGAAGATACGGAAAATAATTCTTTCCAATATCTATTGATACACGAGCAGTATTTTTATGAAAGCTTTGCAGCATATAAGCCCGATTACCGTGAACGTGTATTTACGGCGGTTGATTGGTGTCACCGTCACGGCTATCGTCCCTCTCCTATAAGTGCATTTGCATTTGAAGAAAGCTTTTTTGACACTGATAACAAATAACAAAGAAAAAGTCCCATTCGTTAATAAGAGCGAATGGGATTTTTATAAAATCAAAAACCACCTGCATTGCAGGTGGTTTTGGTGAGCCACTGGAGATTCGAACTCCAGACCCTTTGATTAAAAGTCAAATGCTCTGCCAACTGAGCTAGTGGCTCTCAAATTTTGTCTACCCGTATATTATATCACAACAAAATACCTTTGTCAAGGGGAATATTAGAAAAAAAGAGCCAAAACTTCAAATAATTAACGTGTTATTTATAGCAAAAATCCCACAGGCTCATTAAGATACAAACTATCCGGGCTGACAATACAGTCATACGTAAGGATACCGACACCCATTCTATGTGCCTCTCTTAAAGTATCCCCAAAAGCCTTATGAGTTATGTCATTTGGTGAAAACACTTTTATTCCTTCCATTTGAATTACAAAAAGCACATAGGAAAGATAGCCGGCTTTTCTTGCTGAAATAAGTTCTTCAAGATGTTTAACGCCTCGTTCTGTGGGGGCATCCGGAAATGATGCAATCCCGTTATTTTCAAGTGTAACCCCCTTGACCTCTAAAAAAGCTTCCCTGCCGTCTTTATTTTTAAGATAAAAATCAAATCTTGAGTTTTCCCACCTGGTTTCCGGACGAATAACCGAAGCTTCACCAAATCCATCAATAATCAATTTGCGATTTTGCAGACTTTCAAACACCACCTTATTGGGCGCTTGAGAATCCATATTAATTAAAAGCTTCCCTTTTTCAACAGCCACAAGGTCATATCTCATCTTTCGACTTCCCATTCGTCCGGCAAAATCCTCAAGATATACGGTGGTATCAGGCAAAAGAAGCTCTCTGCATCTTCCCGTATTTTTAACGTGAACGTCATATGCTTTTTTATTAATCAAAACCTTTGCAACAAAACGGTTATCTCGGCTTAGAAACTTTGCCGTTACTATTTTATGATATTTCATATAACCTCTGAGATTAATACTGTTTAAGAATGATTTTCTCTTTAAATATTAGACTATATCTTATAATTTCGAATATCGTATATTTAAGAAAACATAAGCCTATAAAAGTTACAGGTTAATGATAGCATAATTTAAAACTCAAGTCAATAGTTTTAGGTATATTATTTATGGTAGAATTTATAACGCTAACTCTTGACAAACAAAAAAAACTGTGTTATACTGAATTAAATTGTTTAACAGTTTAATATTCAGAGGCTTGGTATGGGAAGCACATTAAATGAAAAATCAGTGCCCGTCCTACTGCATAGCGGCAAAATGGCTGTTAGTGGGATTTTTCTCGTTGCCTGGAAAAGTGAGAATTCCCGACAGGTATCCTGTCGTTTTTTTAATTCATATACAAATGAAAGGAGCTTGTTAAAATGGCAGAAAATATAAAACGCAAAAGCGGTGCAGAAATAATCATTGATGCTCTGATTGAAAATCGAGTTGATACTGTCTTTGGTTACCCGGGCGGACAAGTTCTGCACATTTTTAGTGAGCTTGAAAAAAAACGCCGCAAAATTAAGTTTATAATGACCGCTCACGAGCAAGGTGCGGCACACGCTGCAGACGGCTATGCTCGTACTACAGGTAAAGTTGGAGTTGTAATTGCAACTTCAGGTCCTGGCGCATCAAATCTTGTAACAGGTATTGCAAATGCATATCTTGACTCTGTTTCAATGGTTGCAATAACGGGAAACGTATCTTGTGACAGTATCGGCAAGGATAGCTTTCAAGAGCTTGATATTGCTGACATCACAATGCCGATTACAAAGCACAATTACATTGTCAAGGATATAAACAATCTTAATTCTATTTTAAACGAAGCTTTTGCTCTGGCTTCTGAAGGACGATGCGGCCCTGTTCTCGTTGATATACCTAAGGATATTCAAACTGCATTTACCGTTTGTCAAGATAACAAGGCAAAAATCACTCCCCCCCGTATTCCCGCAGAGGCCCAGTTTGAACGTGTAAAGAAAATTATTGATAAAAGCAAACGTCCTTTTATATACTCTGGCGGCGGTGTAATCAGTGCAGACGCAGAAGACCTTTTAAAAGAATTATCCTCTAAGATTGATGCACCTATAGGCTGTACTCTTATGGGGCTTGGTGCTGTCAATTCCAATTTTGAAAATATGCTTGGACTGATTGGAATACACGGCAATATACAAGCCATAAAAGCTATGAAAAATGCTGATGTTATAATTGCGCTCGGCACACGCTTTTCAGACAGGACAATTGGAATTAACGGTGAGCTTATCGGAAACGCAAAAATAATTCAGCTTGACATAGACCCGGCTGAAATAAATAAAAACATTCAAGTTGAAGCTAATTTAATCGGAGATTTGGGCTTTACGTTAAAAAAGATTTGTGAAATCGTATGCCCTGCAAACCACTCTAAATGGAAGCAGGAAATTGCAGCATATAATACAAAAAAGCAGACAGTCCCACAGGACTTCTGTCCCGAGGCAATTATAAAAGAAATCTCTGAATACGCCAAAGGCGTAAGCATTGCAACAGACGTTGGCCAACATCAGTTATGGTGCGCAAAGTACTGCACTATAACCGAAAAACGCAGCTTTTTAACAAGCGGCGGTCTTGGTGCAATGGGTTTTGGAATGGGTGCTGCAATCGGTGCTTCAATCGCCAAAGGCAATGCGCCGGTAGTTCTTTTCACCGGTGACGGAAGCTTTGGAATGAATTTAAATGAACTTGCTACCGCAGTAAGCTATAAGCTTCCTATTGTAGTTGTAATAATGAATAACAGTGCTCTTGGGCTTGTAAAGCAATGGCAGAATTTATTGTTTAAACGTGAGAGCTATTCAAGCTTGGCACGAAAAACCGACTTTCCTAAGCTTGCAGAGGCTTTTGGAGCTGACGGTGCAAGTGTTTCCAATATAAACGAGTTAAAATCAGCCTTAAAATCAGCCTTCAAAAAAGGCCGTACAACACCATATGTTATTGACTGTAAAATTTCAAATAACCACAGTGTTTTTCATATAGACAACTAATTTATATTTATCTATAATGAAAGGAAAAATCGAAAATGTCAGATAATAAATTTGTACTTGGTGTACTCGTATCAAACCAATACGGCGTACTTATGAGAGTATCAAGCCTTTTCGCAAGGCGTGGCTTTAATATCGATAGCTTGACCGTTAGTGAAACAGAAGATAAAAACTATTCCAGAATAACCATAACATCAAGAGGCGATAACTCAGTAAAGGAACAAATTATAAAACAACTCAGAAAGCTTCACGACGTGGTTAGAATTGATATTATGCCCCCCGAATCAACTGTTATAAGAGAGCTTATGCTAATAAAGCTTCGTGCAGAGGGCAAAACAAGAGGTGAAATTCTAGACGCAGTTAACGTTTTTAGATGCAGCGTTGTAGACTTTACACCCAGTGAAGTATGTATTGAGATGACAGGCAACAGCTCAAAGCTTGATGCATTTATTGATTTCGTATCACCTTATGGAATTATCGAAATGTGCCGTACAGGCGTAGTTGCTGTTGAAAGAGGCAACGGCTCACTGATTTCAAGAGATGACGACTGAAAAAAACACATATGCGAAAGGAAGCTTTTTTAGTAAAAGCTATATCTTATATGCGTAATATAAAAATTTTTGATACAACTCTCAGAGATGGAGAACAATCCCCCGGTTGCTCTATGAGCCTTGAAGAAAAGTTAGAAATTGCACGTCAGCTTGAAAGGCTTCACGTTGATGTAATAGAGGCGGGTATGCCTGTTTCATCAAAGGGAGATTTTGACTCGGTTTATGAAATTGCATCTATAATTAAGAATTCTGCAGTTTGTGCTTTGGCAAGAGCATTACCGCAAGATATTGATGCAGCATATAATGCATTAAAAATAGCAGAATCTCCAAGAATTCATTTGTTTATTGCAACTTCTCCGATACATATGGAAGCAAAGCTTAAAATGTCCCAAGACCAAGTAATTGAACGCACTTATGATATGGTTTCATATGCAAAAAAGCTTATGGAAGACATTGAATTTTCAGCAGAAGATGCGATACGTTCAAAGCCGGAATTTCTTTGTGATGTTGTGTCGGCGGCAATAAAAGCAGGTGCAACGACAATCAATATACCGGATACTGTTGGGTATACAACCCCTGCAGAAATGAAAACAATGATTGAGTATTTAAAGACAAATGCTGTTGGAGCCGACAAAGTCACGTTTTCCGTTCATTGTCACAATGACCTTGGAAGCGCAACTGCAAACTCTCTTGCAGGTATCCTTGGCGGTGCAGATCAAGTTGAATGTACCGTTAACGGTATTGGTGAGCGTGCAGGCAACACTGCACTCGAAGAAGTCGTTATGGCACTTAAAACCCGAAAAGATATATATAATGCCGATTGCAATATAGACACAAAGCAGATTTGGCGCACTAGTAAGCTTGTATATAATATAACAGGTCAGCAAGTTCCGCTCAGTAAAGCAATTGTAGGTGCAAATGCATTTTCTCACGAATCCGGGATTCATCAACACGGTATAATGAGTGCTAAAGAAACCTATGAGATTATATCTCCCGAGGATATCGGTAAAAAGCCAAACAAAATGGTGCTTGGCAAACATTCCGGAAAACACGCTTTTGAGGAAAGGCTCGGAGAACTTGGGTTTGAATTAACAACTGAACAGCTTGATGTGTATTTTGAAAAATTCAAGCAAATTTGCGATAAGAAAAAATCTGTTACAGACAGAGATTTGGAAGCACTGATCCGTGTAAAAAATATTGCGGGAGTTTATGAGCTTGACCGTTTCGATGTCCACGCGGGAAATCATACAAGTCCCACCTGCATTATAAGACTTAAACGTGACGATAAATTTTTTGAAGAAGTAGCTATCGGTGATGGTCCTATTGCCGCTGCATACAATGCTATCGACAAAATTATGAAGCTTCCGCCTCATACTCTTGATAACTACACAATAAGATCAACTTCAGAAGGAAATGATACCCTTGGTGAAGTTATGGTAAAAATAAGCTGTGAAGGTAACAAATACAACGGCAGAGGCCTGTCAACAGACATTATAGAGGCAAGTATCCTTGCCTATTTACACGCCGCAAATAAATTTGTACCTATTGGTTAATTATAAGATTTAGGAGAATTAACTTGTCAACAAATTCTGTAAACCAACTTAACGCAGATAACGAAAACATCTGTCTGCAAAGCTACTCTGCAAATGATGTTGTACGCATTGCCCTTGATATTGGCGAAGGACTTCTCAAAAACGGCGCTGATGTACACGTTGTGGAAGTTGCAATTGACAAAATATGCAAAACTTATGGTGCAGCACACGTTGAGGTTTTTACTATTTTATCTTTGATAATAGTTGCTATACATATGCCTGACGGGCAATATGCCACATTAACAAGACGAATTTACAATGCTTCAAATCACCTGTCACGTCTTGAAATGTTTAATGCATTATCCCGTGAAATATGTGCAACAAAACCTTCTTTTAGTGAAATCGACAAACGCATACTTGAAATAAAGTGCACCCGCAGCCACTCGCTGCCACTTTTTTTAATCGGCAATATGTTGGCATCGGGAAGTTTCGCAATTTTCTTCGGCGGTACTTTAAGGGACGGAATTGCCGCAGCAATTGTAGGCATAATAATCGGACTTTTTGATCTGATTAAATTGCCGTTTTTGAACAAGTCCAGCAAAACCATATTAACTTCTCTTGCGGCAGGCATTTTATCCTGCATACTTGTTAAAATATCCCTTGGTGAAAACTTGAACGAAATTATCATAGGCACAATTATGCTGTTAATACCGGGGCTTTATCTTGGAAATGCTATGCGTGATTTATTTGGCGGTGATACACTGACGGGAACATTAAAGGTTGTTCAAGCTGTTATAACAGTTTTACTTATTGTACTCGGCTATGCAATGGCACTTCTTATTATGGGAGGTGGAGTATAATGCTTTTTGATTTAACAGAAACAGAAATTATTTCAATCGTTTTAAGGCTTATCACCTCTTTTTTAGGTACTCTTGGATTTGCTATTGTATTTAACATTAACAAGAATAAACTTTGGATTGCAGCCCTTGTCGGTTTTCTTGTTTATGGCATCTATGAGCTTGTTTTGATTTTCGGCGGTAATGATTTGATTGCATCATTTTTGTCTTCTGTATTTTTATCAGTTATATCCGAAACTCTTGCAAGAATTTTGAAAACACCTGCAATTACGTTTATTTTTTCGGGAGCAATACCAATAGTTCCCGGACGGGCACTTTACTATACGGTTTATCACGCCCTCTTTAATAACAATGATCTTTCAGGAAAATATTTACTGATAACCTCAGAGGTCGTTTTAGGCCTTGCAGTTGGAATTATTATCGGTTCTCTCGCCTTTTCTAGTATATTGTATATTAAAGATATTCACAAAAACAAACAAATAAACAAATAAAAAAGTCACCTGACAAGTAAGAAATCTTGTCAGGTGATTTAGTTTATCTTATAAAGTTTGTTCTCTGCTTAGGTTCTCTTTCCGGAATCTTTATTCCTTCCCTTTTTGCCGCTTCTATACTGTAAAGAAGCCAAGCCATATTATCAGCAAGGGTACGCATAGTCTGAAGCCCTTCAAGATCTTTTTTTACTTCTTCAGGGCAAGTCCCGTGGACAGAATTCCAATACTGAGATGTAACAAGCGGCATATTGCTCATTTCAAAGAATTTATTCAAAGAATCATATGCTGCAGAAGCTCCACCACGGCGGCAGCTTACAACTGCGGCGGCAGGTTTGCCGGTAAGAATGGCAGAACCGCTGAAAAACAAACGGCCCATAAAGCTTGTAATTTGCCCCGATGCTCCGGCATAATGTACAGGAGAACCAACAATTATACCGTCAGAGTGCTCCATTTTTTCTTGTGCCTCAGCAACAACATCTCCGCCAAAAATACACCTTCCGTTAAGTGCTCTGCAGCCGCCGCAGCCCATACAGCTTTTAATCGGCTCAGTCCCAAGCCATAAAATTTCGGTTTCTATTCCCTTTTCAAAAAGTCTTCCCGCAACTTCCGAAAGTGCAGTATAAGTACAACCTTTTTCGTGCGGACTTCCATTAATAAGTAATACCTTCATAGATTTTCTCCCCCTAAAACAGTATTGATAATATGTATTTTACTAAAAAAAGCAAAATTTGTCAAGAGATAGTTTTCGGCG
>JAZNAB010000047.1:0-11695 GCA_045586285.1 Candidatus Flemingiibacterium sp.
ATATTGGTAAAAATTTTTAACTTTTAATGAGAGTTGCGTTGCCATAACAGACATATCTCCTTTTTCATTCGTTCAATACGGGATTTAATGAGCTGAGGCATCTCTACCTTAGGAGCATTGGGATGCAACAGCCAAGTAGCTGCATAGTGGGTAGGAGTAATCTCAAACATAGGTGGCTCAAGTTCAAAGTCAATTTCCAAAGCGTACTTGTTTCTCGGTGCAAATGCATCACCCTTTGGAGGATAAATCATATTTGGAGGAGTACCGGGAATTGACTCAAGTTTTTCTGTTGTGTGAAGGTCGGGCATACTAGAAAGAAGTGCCCAAGTATATGGATGAGCAGGTTCATAGAAAATTTCCTCTGCTGAACCGTACTCAACAATCTTACCTGCATACATAACGCCGATTCGGTCAGCCATATTAGCAACAACACCAAGGTTATGTGTAATAAAAATAACCGACAGATTACGTTCCTTCTTTATTACATTGATAAGTTCAAGAATTTGAGCCTGAATTGTAACGTCAAGTGCAGTTGTCGGCTCATCGCAAATGAGAATATCAGGGTTTGCCGAAAGAGCAATTGCAATAACAATTCTCTGCCTCATACCGCCCGAAAACTCAAATGGATACTGATTAAATCTTGTAGCAGGCTCAGGAATACCAACCTCTTCCATAAGCTTAATAGCCTTTGCTTTAGCAATACGCTTATTCATCTTAACGACAAATCTTGATGCCTGTTCCTTTAAATAATCAATAATTTCAACAACGTGAACCTTTGCATCAAAGCTGTCAACAGAAGAAATGCTTTTTTCGTAACTTGAAATAAGGCTTTCAATAACCTTACAGATATTATCAAGCTTTAAATCAAGGTCAATGATAACCTGTGGTTTTAAAATCCAGTCAGGCTCCTTACCCTTAGCAGCTACTCTGTCATATTTTGCTTTGTTTCTGAGATAAATTTTTTCTTCAATAGGATTTCTTTGTTTACCCTCAAAATATGCCTTTACAGCGCTTGAAAACGCTGATGCAAATACATACTCTGTACTGTCCTTTTTAACAGCAAGCCTGTCTATAGCCTTAACCGTCTTTTCACTAAGAGTTTTCACATAGGAATTAGCCTTAGCTTCTTCTATATTACCTGACTTAAAATATTCAAGAGCTTCACGAAGAACTAAAAGACAATCAACTTTTTCGTCAACAGACTTCTTGTTTGAAAATGCAACACCTTTTTCAGACATTTTGATAAAGTCAAGCATGAAATCTTTATCAAGGAAATCACGTGTCATTACATTCAATTCAAGAATACCCATTTCCATTTCAGATAAATTGACATCAGGGTTAACCAAAAGATAATAACCTAGTGTAAAGAAATCGGGTTTATCCTTTGCAAGTGCTTCCTTTGTAAGTGCGCAAATCTTTTCAAGAAGTGTTACGGCTTCTTCGTGATTTGCTTTTTTTCCTTTTGAAACAAGTGCAGAAAGTTCATCTCTATATTGAATAGACGAACTGTTTTCCGCAATAACATAAGGGTTTATAGACTGTGAATAAACTTTAAGAATACGCTTAAGCTCATTCTGAAGGTCAATTTTTTTGTCTTTTTTGAGTAAAAGAATAAGATTTTCTACATCAACTTCAAGCTCTGTGGCGTTTCCATAGGCTTCATTAAATAAGCCCTCTATTTTTGTCGCTGACACACAAAAAGCATCAAACTTAGCTAACTTTTCTGCAACAATTGCAGTGTTATCAGCTCCGTTTTGCGCATCTGCGGCATTAATACTTTCTCCAAGAGCTTTAAGGAGTGAATTAAAAGCATTTCTTGCATTTTTCTTAGCTGACTTAGCCTTTAATATCATCGCTTCAGTCAGCTGCTGTCCAACTCGCATTATTGGATTAAGGCTGGACATCGGATCCTGGAAAATCATTGCGATTTTATCTCCACGGATTTTATGGAAATCTTCCTCGGAGATTTTAAGCAAATCCTGACCGTCGTATCTGATTTCGCCACCCTCTACAATCGAGTTGCCTGCAAGAATACCCATAATAGCTTTACTTGTTACAGATTTTCCAGAACCTGATTCACCAACAATGGCAAGAGTTTCACCCTTATACAAGTCAAAGGAAATATTACGGACTGCCTTTACAATTCCACCTTGGGTACGGAAGGATATTTGCAGATCTTTTACTTCTAATTTTTTATCCATAAAATAGTCTTCCTTTCTGCTTACTCTTCCGTTCCTCTGAGGGACGGGTTGAATGCATCTCTTAATCCGTTACCAAACAAGTTGAAGCATAGCATCAACAAGCTAATAAATACTGCGGGAAATACAATCATATGCGGATAGGTGAAAAGGTAATTCTGACCTGTTGAAAGCAGTGTACCGACACTTGTCAGATTGCCTGAGTTAAGATTGATAATTCCAAGGTAGCTAAGACTTGTTTCGGAGAATATTACTCCGGGAATTACAAGTACACAGCTTGTAATAAGTGTACCTATAGCGTTTGGGAAAATATGCTTAAACATAATTCTTGAGTCTTTAGCGCCAAGAGTTCTTGCAACAAGCACGTATTCTTGATTTTTAAAGCGGTAAAACTGCATTCTCGTGCGTCCTGCCATTGATGTCCAACCAGTAAGAAAGAAGGATATAAACAAAATCAATACGTGAGAAACGCTGAAATGATACTTTAGAAGTGTAATGACAATCATAAACGGGATTGCTGAAAGAAGGTCAATTATACGTTCCATTACCAAGTCGATTTTGCCACCGTAATATCCTTCAATAGAACCGTAAATTGCTCCGACAAAAAGGTTAACGGAAGCAACTATAATTGCAAGAAGGAAAGAAAATCTAGCGCCGCTGGCAAGTCCTACAAAAATATCTTTTCCCGCGTTATTTGTACCAAATATAAAGCTTGGCTCTTTTATGCCGTCCCCTGTCTTAAGGTGAATATAGGTATAGTATTCACGGTAATCTACACGAACATTCCAAGAATTTCCCGACATTGGCTCTGCATAGTTATAAAGTTTGGAGTCACCCTCCCAAAGCATCTTACTTGTATAGTTGTCTGTACCGTCATTTGCTTTGTATATCGGTATGAAATCGCCGTTTTCATCAAATACTATCTGAATCTTACGGCCTCCGCCAAGCTCTGTCTTGTACCAAATGTTAGCGTTATTCTTTTCCTGCTCTGCTTCAGGTCTTAATTTAGGATCTGTAATCGGCAAAATAACCTGAATATTATGTTCGTCCTGATATTTTTGAAGTTCAAGATATTTCTCATTTGTTAAAAGAACATATTTTGCGCCAACTGCATTATATGTGTCAAGCCTGAATGAATAAAGCTCTGATGTTTTACCCATATACTCTCTTTTAACAATTTTAGGCTCGGTCATAATAACTTCTCTGCCGATTTCTTCTTCAATAGCTTTGTACTGGTCGAAGGTAATTTTATTTACCTCTTTAGTCTGTCCGCCGTCCCAGAAATGAATTCCTAGGTTACGGAAAAGCTCAAGCTTCGGAAGAACAAACGCATAGTTTACATCCTCATAGGCAACTGTATAGGGAGTTAATACAGGTCCAATAAGGGCAAACAAAATAAGCACAGCAATAATAACTGCGGCAACAATAGATGCCTTATTTCTTGTAAAACGATGGAGAGCATCTCTTAAATACGAAACAGGCTTTGTTTCAAGCTTACTATCGTGGAGATTATCCCCTGTAGAGTGGAAAACGAATTTTTCAGCAGAAATTTTATAATCTTGTGCTTTCATTATTTCGCCCCCATTCTTATTCTCGGGTCGATTATGCCGTAGGACAGGTCAATTACAAGTCCGGCAACAAGACTGACGAGCAGATAAAATCCCGACAGCATCATAAAGAAGTCATAGTCCTTTGCGGTGATTGCAGTAAGATACAGTCCGCCTACTCCGGGAATTGAGAAGATTTTTTCAATAATGAGAGATCCCGAAAGAACGCTGATAAATTCACCGATAATTGACGGAAAGATAGGAACCATTGAGTTGCGAAGTGCGTGTCTTACGGTAGCTTGAGATTTGGTTAGTCCCTTTGTTCTTGCAAGAAGCATAAATTCACTTGTAAGAACTTCAGTAAGCTCTGCTCTTGTATAACGGGCGTAGCCTGCGATTGAACCGAATGACAAACTGAATACAGCAGGAAGCATTGATTTAAACATACTCCAAGAGAAATAATCAAAGCCCGCATTCATAGCCTTCGGCAGCAAATTCAGTTTAAAGCATACTATAAATAGTAAAAGCGATGCATAAACGAATGAGGGAACGGAAATAAACACCATAACCGTTGTACTGATAGTATGATCCTGCCATTTGTTCTTTTTAAGCGCTGCCAAAATTCCGAGCGCAATTCCAAGCGGCACTGCCAATAGCGATGAATAAATGTTAATTAATATTGTTGGCGGAAGCTTTTCAATAAATACATCCCAAACAGGCTGACCACGGTATTCCGGCATATTAACACCGATACCAAAGTCGCCGTCGATAAATATACGTCTTAAATATAATACAAACTGTTCGGGGATAGGCTTGGTGTAGCCCCTTGATTCAAGCTGTGCAATAATTTTACTTGCATCTTCTCCAACGCCTACAGAAGTTGTATCAACGGGGAGCAGTTTTATAAGTACAAAACACGTTACAAAAATAATAATAAAAGTCGTAAGCATCAAAGCTACTCTTTTACATATATATTTGAACATATACATTATCTTAATCTCCTTTCTTTTAAAATACAAACAATTTACTGCAAAGAGGGATAGTCGTTAAACTATCCCTCACTGCGATTAAATGTAAGACGATAAATTATTTATAGTTTAATTCGCCGTTGTATTTAGCAACTTCTGCATCCCAAGCGGCATCGTCAAAGTTATATGTCATATATCTGATTCCGCCGTAGTTCATAAATTCGTTGTACTCATATGTGATGTAGTCAACTTTATATGAGAGCATGCTTGCACCAAAGCTGTAGTAGGTAGGAACAACATAATATGTCTTAAGAATTTCTTTCTCAAGAGCTGCAATAAGCTGGAGTCTTTGTTCTTCCTTAAGTACAGTGGAGCTCCAGTTATACTTAGCACCTTCATAACCGTTAAGGCAGTAGTACCATTCGAGAAGATTCATTGTATCGGTAATGTCGCCGCCGTCTTCACCGACACCAACCATTGTGAATGTCATTTCAGCGCTTGTAGGATCCCAACCCTTTGCATATCTGTACTGGTCTGTGAGGTAAGCCATAAGGAATCCGCCGGGGTTCCAAGCCATACCTGACCAACCGCCCATACATACGTCGTATGCACCTGCACGGAAGTCATCTGCCCAAGCTTCAGAGAAGTCTTTAATTTCAAGGTCAAGTCTGCCTTCGAGAGGAGTTGTCTTAACAAGTTCAATCCAAGAATTCTTGAGGTACTCAAAGTGTCTGTTTACTGCTTCATTGATAGCGCCTGTACCGAATGTTAACAATACCTTGTCGGTTTCTTTGATATCGCCTGCAGCAAGTGCTTCATTGTAAGCCTTTGTTAAAAGCGCTCTTGCAGTATCAAGGTCATAACCTGTGATAGCTGCAACGGCTGCATCAAGATTTTCGTACTCAGTGTAATCAACTGCATAAATTTCGCAGAGAGCCTTCTTAGCTTCGTCAGTGTTTCTGTAAACGCCGCCGTTTTCAATGTCGTAGTAATGACACTGATTGAACAAACCAAAACCTTGAAGTGAAGATGTTGTACAGGTTGCAGAGTAATCTGCTCTGTTAATTGAGAGAGAAAGTGCTTTTCTGAAGTCCTCATAGGTTAAGATAGTCTTATTGATGCCCTCGGACTCACGAGCCTTAAGCTGTTGAGCGTTAGACTGTAGTTGGAGAGATCCAACATAGTCATCGGGAGTAAAGTAAGCTCTTTCACTTCCCTTATATTCATCAGCAACAGAAACGTCGATGCCAATACTGTCAATTTCGCCTGCAAGGAATTTAAGCCAAGCAGAGTTCCATTCCTTAATTGTATCGCAAACGATTCTGTCTGTCTGATACTGACCTTCAAATTCTTCCATATTGTAACCGTACCAGTTTTCGTTTCTTACGAGAACATACTGTTTACCGGACTGGAAGCTTTCAAGCTTATATGGGCCCCAGCTTGCAGTTGTTTCAACGCTGGAGTTGTATTTTGATGTCCAAAGAGTTGAACCTTCAGTAGGAGCAACCTTAGCTGCTTCATACTTTTCCTTGTGTACAAGTGGAAGTCCGCCAAACTCATATGCAGCGTGATATGTAAGATTTCCCTCGTCGTTGATAAGTTCAAGAGGAGTAGCAAGAATCATAACAAGCTCATATTCGTTATCGCCAACGAAAAGACCAACCTCTTCGAAGGACATTTCGGGGTATGTGTAATTAACAATAAAGAAGTCAAGTTCTTCATTCGGCTCAGTCTGCCACCAGCCGATAAGAGCATCCCAAGCAGCCTTCATAGTAGCATCGGCTTTAATTTCAGCAAATGTTTTGCCTTCCATAGAAGCTGCAACATCAACTGTAAATGCGGTATCAGCAAGATCGCCGCCTGCAAGGTAAGCTGCGGTTGCTGCAGCATCATAACTTGCAGGGAAACCAAAAGCGGCTCTGAAGGAAGCTTCAGCTGCAACAGTTTCACTTGCGGGAGCAAGAGTAAACTTGAGAATACTGTCAAGTTCTTCTGTATATTCAAGGTAAGGTCCGTCAGCTGCAAATACGCCTGACTGGCCCTGCTTAAAGTAATTCTGCGCGTTAGCAATTACGAGAGAGCTTGCATAGAAGCTGTCTGCTCTGTAATTCTGGAATTCAGGAGCTAACTGTTCCTTCATAGAATAAATGAAGTCCTCAGCCTTGATAGGTGTTCCGTCATCCCACTTAATATCATCACGGAGTGTGATTTTGAAAGCATAGTCCGAAGTAGCACCTTCGGGAACGCCCCACTCTGTTCCTGCATATGTTGCAGTAACGTCTTCGAGCTTTGTAGCTGCGCTGTACTGCATATCGAATTTACCCGGAATGATTTCACCGTTTTCATCAAACTTGAAATCGTAGGTAAAGAACGAGCCTGTAAGATAGCCAATAAGCTGGGTATCGTTGTTATCCTTATATGTAAGCTCATTCCAATTGGACGGGGATAATGCTGTGTAGGTGTTATATGTGTAATCCTTTTCATCAAACTTCGGCTTTTGGCCGCAGCTGAACATCGAAAATACTATAACAACCACAAGAAGTCCTGCTAGTAAAGATTTTGCAAAGTTTTTTGTGTTCATAAAAAGTTCTCCCTTTCATAAGATTTCATCTAATTATATCACAAACAAGCAAAATTGTCAATAGTATTTAATATAATATACCATATAAGCAATATATGGTTAAAACTGCATTTTCTGAAAAAACGATGTTAAAAAACACCGTTTTTTTCGTTATTTTACGAGCATTATTTTACCGGAACTTTTATAATAGCCTTATAAGACTCTCCCTCTCCGCAGCTTGGCATATGGGCATCTGACGGACAAAATACTGCAAAATCGCCCTTCTCAAAAGAGAGCATTGTTCCATTGCCCTTATAAAGAGCACAGTCACCGTCTTCCTTGTATGGAGTTTCCTCCGAAACGGAATTAATATCAGCATATCCCATTGACTCTTTACCCTTAATAATATATTGAATGTCAATATATTTTCTGTGAGCTTCGTATAGTTTTCCTTCGGGAGCTGACAGAACTGATTTTGTAATAAGATAGTATGCCCCGTCCTCAAGTTCATATCTTCCCTCAGGGCAGGTTTCGTCAAGTCCTTTAAGCAACTCTAAATACTTGTCAAGATCTGTGCTGCAAAGTCCGCAGTTTTTAAAAGTTTTGATGTTTCCGAAAATCATAATATATAAATTCCTTTCTAAAATAGTTCAAATTTTATCATAAAACTCTTTTCACAAAATACATTAATACATTTGAATATACTTAGTCTTTAACTATTATATCAGCCTCAGGTGTATGGGGCAGTGTAAATACAAATTCACAGTTTTCTCCATATACGCTCTTAACCCATATTTCCTCCTCGTGAGCATCAATAATTGACTTGGAAATATATAATCCAAGACCAACCCCCGTTTTATCAAGTCCACGGCTCTTATCGCTCTTATAAAATCTCTCAAACACAAAAGGAAGTTCATCGGAAGGAATTCCTTGCCCCTCATTAAATACAGAAATATATACCTTGCGTTCCTGCTCTAAAATAGATATTTTATATTTGCCGCCATCTCTTGAAAACTTAACGGCATTGTCACATATATTATATAAAATCTGATAAATAGCATCTCTGTCTGCATATACGATCATCTTGTCACGCATACAGTCAAACTCAACATCAAGATGTTTCTCATCTATTTTCTGTTCAAAAGAAATAAGAATAAGCCGTGCCATTTCACAGATATCAAAGGCAGTTTTATTGAATTTTCTCTCTCCCGCCTGAATTCTCGTAATATCAAGTAAACTTGCAACAAGTCTTGCAAGACGTCTTACCTCAGTTCTTATAACGTCAAGATAATACTCGTGCTTTTCGGGAGGAATTGCACCGTCAATAATACCGTCGATAAACCCTGAAATCGTAGTCATAGGAGTTCGCAGATCGTGGGAAACACTTGAAAGAAACGTTCTTCTCATATCTTCAAGTTTAGCAAGTGATGCAGCCATATTATTAAAAGCTGTCGCAAGTTCAGCGATCTCATCTCTGCCCTTTACAGAAACCCGAATATCAAATTTACCCGCTGCAAAACTTTTTGCCGCCTTGGACATTTGTTTAAGCGGGGAGATCATTTTTTCACATATAATGTAGACTGCAACGATAGTAGCAAACATCACCCAAACACAAGCCAATACAATGGTTTTTACCATTGTTTTTAAAAGTGTAACCACCTTAACCGTATCAGAGCAAGCAAGTGCAGCACCGACAAATTCTCCGTCGCCATCATATATGGGTGAAAAACAAACAAGCTGTTTCGACTTAAAAACGCCGCCAAGATCTCCAAAAAAAATTCTCTCTTCTCCGTTTTTAACGCTGTCCATAACAGAAACCGGAATATTTTTATTAATATATCCTTCGGGAATTTGCTCATTATGCGCAAGTATATCTCCCACAGCCCCTGCAACAATTATATGAACACCGTCATTAAATTCCGATAAAGTTGAAAGCAAATCAGAAAACCAAATTTTTTCAAAATACATAAAACGGTTAAAGTCGTAAATATTATCATACGAAAACTTCTGAGTAGCGTTTGCCGCAACAGTATTAGCGGTTCTTTCAACTATATCGTACTTAACATCAACCGAATAATTGTCTACAACTCCATATAAAATCAGCGTAAGAATAGAAAATCCGAGAAAAATAATCAGCACAAATGCGGTGATATATTTAGTAAACAAACTTTTAAACAATTTTCCACTCTCCAAATATATAAATATAAATAAAACCTCAAGCACATTATAACACAAACAGCCGGTATTTTCAAGTATAATATAAAAAATAAACAAATAACTTTTGGAATGTGTTTGCCCTTGACAAACTTTCTTCTATATGTTATCATATTATGGTACAGATGTGTCCCGGTAGCTCAGTTGTATAGAGCAGTCGCCTCCTAAGCGACAGGTCGATGGTTAGAGTCCATTCCGGGACGCCAATTTTATTTTTGATGGTAAATTTTAAATAACATTTCAAGCTTGAGAAAGGACACTTTCACTCTCTGAAAGCTATGGTAAAAACAAATGAAAACAGGACAAAAGAAGCTTGAGCAAAGCTGTGACACCTGCGAATTTTTCGACTGGGACGACGAAATCGGCGACAATGTCTGCATTGCAAATCTCGACGAAGATGAGTTCTACCGAATGATGAATTCCCCAAACGGAAGATGCCCGTTTTATAAATATTATAACGAATACAAAAGCGTACAAAAACAGAATTAAATTCTTAAGTACACAAAATCAAAAGGCTGCCGCATTAAACGGCAGCCTTTATGTTATCTATCGGTCAGAGAAATATAATTTCTTGAAGAAGCAATTGCTTTGTATGCAGGTCGGATAATCTTCTTGCCGGTTGTAACCTCTTCTATACGGTGAGCGCACCAACCGGAAATACGTGCAATTGCAAAAAGCGGAGTGTACAGCTCTTCCGGAATACCAAGCATACGGTATACAAGCCCTGAATAAAGGTCAACATTTGCGCATATATTTTTGTCAAGCTTCTTATATTTCTTATATACATCTGGCGATAAACGCTCAATCGATTCAAGCAACTCAAACTCAGCTTCAAAATTTGTTCCCTTCGCAAGATTTTTTGCATATTTTTTAAGCATAACTGCACGAGGGTCGGACAAGGTGTATATTGCGTGTCCCATACCGTAAATTAGTCCAGAATGATCACCTTCCTCGCCCCTTATAATCTTACCGAGAAAATCAGTAACTTCGTCATCATCATTCCAGTTTGAAACACCGGCTTTAATAACGTCAAACATTTCAGTAACTTTAATGTTAGCTCCGCCGTGCTTTGGACCTTTAAGTGAATTAATAGCAGAAGCTATAGCTGCATAGCTGTCTGTACCTGATGAAGATACAACACGACAGGTAAATGCAGAATTGTTTCCGCCGCCGTGCTCTGCGTGTAAGACAAGGCAAAGGTCAAGAAGCTTGGCTTCCTCATCGGTATAATTACAGTCGTGACGCATAATTCTAAGGAAATTTTGCGCTGTTGACAGATTATTCTGCGGATTGTGAATATTAAGACTGTCGCCATAAAAATAGCTTCTGTTAAATGCATAAGCCTGAGCAGCTATAATAGGAAGTCTTGCAAGAAGCTGCATACTTTGGCGAAGCATATTTTCAAGGCTGGTTTCGTCAGGATTTTCGTCATATGCATAAAGTGAAAGCACAGCGGTAGAAATCTTATTCATAAGCGACGGTGTGGGTGCTTTCATAATAACATCTTCTGTAAATCGAGGCGGCAGATAACGATAAGAATCTAGTAATGTATCGAAATCTTTAAGCTGTTTTTTTGTAGGAAGATCTCCAAAGAACAAAAGATAAGATGTTTCTTCAAAACCAAATCTTCCCTCTTTGGTATAGCCCTTAATAAGATCGGCAACATTATATCCTCTATAGTAAAGCTCTCCGTCAATCGATATTTTATCGCCTTCATTTATAATGTATCCGTGAGCGTTACCGATTTTTGTAATACCCGCCATAACGCCGGTACCGTCAGGATTTCGAAGCCCTCTTTTAACGTTATAGTTTGTAAAAGCGGATGCAGGTATTGAATAGTTCTCACGACATCTTCCGAGAAGCGAATCAAAAAGCTCCGTATTTTCGGAAATAGGCGTGCGAATAAAAGAATTATTAAATTGATTTGACATAATTCTAACCGTAGCTTTTACAACAAAAGCTTCCTTTCTTATTAAGTATTAGAACAGTAAAACTATAAATAAAAAAATTATATTAAAACTTTCTTAATAAACTAATTTTTATGTATAAAATATATTTTATTATATCACATCTTCAAGCAAAATGCAAGAGCCATTTGCAAAAATTGCAATTTATTTTACAAAACGCTAATATTATCAGGTGCCGGAGGGGTTGAAATTGAATTTTTTATTATATCATCTTGCAAAGATATTAAAATCATCTGCATTT
>JAZNAB010000048.1:0-5603 GCA_045586285.1 Candidatus Flemingiibacterium sp.
TTATTTTTTGTTTTTGTTTTCTTTTTATAAAAAATTTCTTCCTATTTATTATATACATCTTTAATTTTCAGAAAAATCGCCCCAGACTGTTGACATATCGCATAAAACAAAGTATAATATATTTGTGTTATTTTTGTAGCAAGGGAGGAAAATGATGAGATTTGCGGTTATCTCTGATATCCATTCAAATTATATGGCGCTTGAAAATGCTCTCTGTATAATCGACGATATGCGCCGCAGTCAAAAAGCCGTTAATGGAATTATTTTTCTCGGGGATTATCTTACCGATTTCCCTTATCCGCAAAACACACTTCGGCTTATCGACGAATGTAAAGCCGAATTTCCCTGCTACTTTGTCCGAGGCAACAGAGAGGATTATCTGATTAAACACAAATATGCAGTTGATGACGGTTGGAGTTACTGTTCGGGCAGCGGTTCTCTTCTATATACATATGAGCACTTGGCAAAATGTGATATTGAAATGTTTGAGCAAATGCCTGTAAGCCTCAACATAGAATGTAAAGGGTTACCAACAATTACTGCTTGTCACGGCTCTCCTTCCAATACAAAAGAGTGGATTATGAACCGTCCTGCGCTTATAGATAAATACACTGCCGACCTTCCGGGAAGCATCCTTCTGTGTGGACACACTCACAGAGGCGGTTTTGCCGAAGCAAACGGAAAAAAAGTCATTTTCTGTCCAAGCGTCGGGCTTCCGCAGGACAAGCATCACGGTTCACGTATGTTGATGCTTGAATCTAACGGCGACAGATGGTATCATCGCTCTTTAAGTGTCGGATATGACAAGCAAAAAATGCTTTCTGAGTTTCATAACAGCGGATTATATGACAAAGCAATGGTGTGGGCAAGATGTATCATTCGTTCAATGTTTGACGAACGTGACCACGCTTCAAGATGTGTGGCTCTTGCCTGGAAAAAAGCCGCCGAGGACGGTCTTGGCGACATCGGACTTTTGCCTGAAGAATACTGGGTTGCTGCAGCAAAAGAGCTGGAGCTTATATAATAATAATGTAAACAGGAGATTAAAATGAGCAGTATTAAAGACATTTCACTAGCTAAAAGTGGGCACGACAAAATTAATTGGGTTAAGAGCTATATGCCCGTTCTTAACAAAATAAACGAAGATTTTACAAAAACAAAGCCTTTTGCAAACAAGAAAATATCAATGTCAATCCATCTTGAAGCAAAAACTGCATATCTTGCAATTACTCTTGCGGCAGGAGGTGCTGAAGTATATGTAACTGGTTGCAATCCCCTTTCAACACAAGACGATGTAGCTGCTGCTCTTGTTGACCTTGGTTTCGAGGTAAATGCTTGGAGAGGCGTAACTGAGGAAGAATATGAAGAACACCTGAAGAAAACACTTTCGCTTTGCCCTGATGTTATGATTGACGACGGCGGAGATCTTACAAATCTTCTTCACGGTGAATGCCGTGAATACGGAAAAAATCTTATTGGCGGCTGCGAAGAAACCACTACCGGTATTCATCGCCTTTTTGCACGTCAGGCTGCAGGGCTTCTTGATTATACAATGATTGACGTTAACGATGCCGACTGTAAGCACCTTTTTGACAACCGTTACGGAACGGGCCAGTCGACTCTTGACGGTATTATGAACAGCACCAACTTGATTATTGCAGGCAAAACCGTTGTGGTTGCGGGTTATGGCTGGTGCGGCAAGGGTGTCGCAATGCGTGCCAAGGGTATGGGCGCCAATGTAATTGTAACCGAAATTGACCCTGTAAAAGCCATTGAAGCTTGTATGGACGGATTCAGAGTAATGACCATGGACGAGGCTTGTTCCGAAGGCGATTTGTTTATAACACTTACCGGCTGTAAGGACGTTATTCGCTCCGAGCATTTTGACAAGATGAAAGACGGTGTGCTGCTTTCAAACAGTGGGCACTTTGATGTGGAAATCGACAAGGCTGCTTTGGAATCAAAGGCTGTTGAATCTTGGGAGCGTAAGCCTAACATAGTAGGCTACAAGATGGCAGACGGCAGAGTGCTCAATCTTCTTGCAGAGGGCAGACTTGTAAACCTTGCGGCAGGCAACGGCCACCCTGCAGAAATTATGGATATGAGCTTTGCAATTCAGGCAAAGAGCCTTGAATACCTTGTTAAAAACGAAGGAAAACTTGAAAAGAAAGTATATCAAGTCCCAGCAGAAATTGACAAGGAAGTTGCGACTTTAAAACTCGCTTCTCTCGGAGCAACACTCGACACCTTAAGCGACGAGCAAAAGGCATATCTTGCAAAAGTTAACTGATATCTTCGGATACTGCTAAGCAGTATCCGACTTTTTTATTAGTAAAATGTAAAAGTTTTATATTAAATCTTGCCATTTGCAGAAAAATATTATATAATAAAAGATGATATATTTAATCCGATTTGGAGGATTACCTTTTGAATATAAAAGATATATTTAATAAGTTTGCCGGATACTTTAAGAAAGCCAAAAGTAAGCCGGATAGTGAACAAACAAATCCTATACACGATAATAAAAAGGTGTCTGAGCCGTCACCATTCATTTCTTCCCTTTGTGAACTCAAAGCAAATGACATTACGGAAGATTCAGAAGAAAAAGGCATTTCACGTGAAAAGATAACCGAGATTATACGCCGTGTTGTTATGGCAGTATGTGCGGTAACCTTCTTTGCCAGCGGAGCTATGCTCATAAAAAGTTTTGCGGCATATGACAGAGGCGATGAAATCTATGAGAATATTACAGGAGATATATTCAGCTCCGAATTTGGCGGCAAGCGTGCGGTAAATGTTCAAGTAATGCCGTCAGCATCAGATCCGCTTCCCGATTATTACAAAAGTCTTGAGTCCGGAAATACCGGTAGCTCATCATCAAATGAAGAATACAACCTGAAATTTCACCAAATGAAAGCTAATCTTGAATATCTCCGTCAAATCAATCCGGATATTTACGGTTATATTCATATTGATGGAACAAACATCAGCTACCCTATTGTAAAGGGTGAAGATAATGATTATTACCTTAATAGAGCATACAACGGTGAATATCTGGTTCTTGGTTCAATTTTTGCAGACTGTTATGCTGATACAACTATAATGAATAATATGAACACCGTTTTTTACGGTCATAATATGCAAAACGGAAGTATGTTCAATAATGTAATGCTTTTCCTTGAGGAAGAAGTATTCAATTCAAAGCTTATTGAAATTTATACCTTTGACGGAATTTATACATATGAGCCTTTTGCAATTTTTGAAACAGTAAAAACATTCCAATATTTCAGAATGTTTTTTGCAGACAACAATGATTTTATATCCTTTTGTGAGCTTATGCAGTCAAAATCCTTATATAATAAGGGTATGACATTTACGGAAAATGATAGGCTGATTACGTTATCTACCTGTACGGGAAGCAATGTCTTCAATCCGGGCAGATACGCTCTTCACGCAAAATTGATTAAGGTTGAAAAATAATGGAAATGATAAATAATATTTTTTCCTGCCCGTTTTGCAAAAGTCCCCTTACGAAAAAAGGCGGCAGTTTAATCTGCGGCGGTGAGCGGCATCATTGCTTTGATATAGCAAAAAGTGGGTACGTCAGCTTGACACAAGCTTCGGGCACTTCCGGTGATGATAAGCAAACGGTTCGTGCAAGAACGGAGTTTTTGGATAAAGGTCATTACAAGAAATTCGCAGAAGCACTTTCAGAGGAGATTTTCTCTGCAGGCATCAAAGCGCCTACAGTAATTGACGCAGGGTGCGGCGAGGGATATTACACTAATTACTTTGCAAAAAAAGGCGCTTGTATTTATGGCTTTGATCTTTCAAAATTTGCTTGTGACAAAGGTGCGAGAAGGGCAAAATCAGAGCAAAACAATGCCTTCTTCGGAGTATCAAGCGTTTTCGAACTGCCTATCAAAGACGAATGTGCAGATGTTATAATAAGCTTGTTTGCACCGATTGCCGAAAAAGAGTTTACAAGGGTATTAAAGCCTGGCGGACTGCTTATTTTAGGTGCGGCAGGAGTCAACCACCTTTATGAATTAAAAAAAGCTGTTTATGAAAATGCTTATCAGAATGAGGGCAGACGTGATTTGCCCGAGAAATTGGATTTAAAAAAAGAAAAAAAGATTACATATACATTCACAGCATCTAAAGAGGAGCTTGAAAGCTTATTTTTAATGACACCCTACGCTTTCAAAACCTCTATATCCGACAAAGAAAAAATCAGCCGTATCGAAAGCCTTGAAATTACTGCAGATTTTGACATTTTTGTTTATCAAAAAGCAATCATGTAATCTCATATCCCCTAATATTCCCGGAAAGGAAAGCTTTCGCAAATTAAAGCCTTGGTAATTATTATGAAAATTTCACTTTGTATTCCTATGTATAACGAGAGCGCTATACTCAAAAACACCTTACAAACCGTTTCCGAATATATGGAACGCACATTTGACGATTATGAAGTTATTTTTTCTGATGACGGAAGCACAGACAATTCAAGAAAAATTGTTGACAGCTTTGAAAATAAATGTATTCGTACGGTAGGTTATGAGCATAATAAAGGAAAAGGCGCTGCTATACGAAACGGTGTATTAAATGCTCTCGGAGATGTTATAGTCTTTACCGACTGCGACCTTGCATATGGACTTGAAGTTGTAAAAAATGCTTTTGACATATTTGAGAATGATAGCAGCGTAGATATTGTAATCGGCTCAAGAAACTTAAAAAACGACGGACATTCCGGATATACGTTTATAAGAAAAGTTGCTTCAAAAGCATTTATCAAATGTGTATCAATAATTGCAGGATTCAAACTGACCGACTCTCAATGCGGAATAAAGGCATTCAGACGTGAATGTGCAAAAGAATTATTCAGCACAGCTGAGGTAAACGGCTTTGCTTTTGATTTTGAAGTGCTTATAAAAGCGACAAATCAAAATAAGTATATTGTAGAAATGCCGGTAAAAATTATTAACCACAGAGAAAGCAAAGTAAACGTATTAAAAGACAGCATAAAAATGCTGAAAGATGTCAGAAAGATAAAAAAAGCAAATCCAAAGCCACCCAAGTCATAAGCTCTTTACAATTATTTCATAAATTATTATTTGAATATTCTTTTCAATATGCTATAATTATAATATAGACTGTATAAACTGTCAGAAAACTTACTTTAATTATATAAAATATAAAACGCAAAGGAAGGTATTACTATTATGAGAAACTCGACAAAGAATTCAAACTTCAGCGGACTTAAACTTGCCCTGATAATTACAGGCTCAATTGTTGCCGCCGCAGGTGTACTCTTTATATTCTATAAAATTTACAAAAAGAACCACCCTACTCTTGATGATAAGCATTGTGACGATTTTGATTCTTGGGAGCTTGACGACGACCTTTTTGCAGATTTAGACTTTGATGATGAAGACGGTATCTGCGACTGCGGTTGCTCTGATGACTGCGATTGCAGCAATTGCTCTGACGAAAACACAAGCGATGACATCGCCGCTGCTGTTGACAAGGCAATTGATGAAATCGGTTCTGTTGCAGAAGATATCGAAAAATAAAAATTAAACAAAATTCAAGGCAGCCGCACT
>JAZNAB010000049.1:0-5208 GCA_045586285.1 Candidatus Flemingiibacterium sp.
TATGTTGATACATCAAAGTTCCAACAAGCAGAAAGTACGGAGTGTTTGCAGCTTCTGGTTGGTGACCGTCAACTAAAGAATGCAACAATGTATATAAAGAGTATTGACGGACTTTCGTTTGAATACAATGATGAGTCATTGGCAGAAGTAATAAATAAGTCAAGGCTTGACAGACTTGAACCGGACGGGAAATCAGAGTTGTATACATACATACTCATCGGCGGCGCAATTGTGGTTGTGGGCGCAACGCTGGCAGCTTTGATACTTCTCAGCCGTAAGAAGCCCGAAACTGATAAAAACTAAAGGGGAAAACTGATGTTACTTCGTAATTTCGGCAACGATGAGCCGCTTGAAAATTTACCTATACGGCTTTTTGGAGTTGTAAAGGAGTCTATAGTTGATGGTCCTCAACTAAGATATGTGATTTTCGTACAAGGCTGTCCCCACAAATGTTATAAATGCCACAACCCAGAATCTCACGCATATTCGGGCGGTAAACTTACAACTACCGTTAAATTGTGGGAGGATATAAAGAAAAATCCGCTTATAAAGGGTTTGACCTTTAGCGGAGGAGAGCCGTTTATATGGGGAAACGAGCTTTCAATTATTGCTGAGGCTGCCGCCAAAAGAGGACTTGATATAATGACCTACAGCGGATTTACCTATGAACATCTATTAGAAAAAGCAAAAACCGAACCGTCTGTTCACAGGCTTTTGTCTGCTACAAATTATCTTGTAGACGGAAGATATATAGATGCAAAACGAGATCTTTCACTCAAATTTCGTGGCAGTTCAAACCAACGTATTTTGGACATTACTTGTTACCCTAACAGTAAAGACGCTTCGGTTATAGAATTATAAAAATTATGAGCCGCCAAAGGCGGCAGAATGGAGAAATAAATGTCTGACGCATATTTATCACGTGGAGTATCCGCAACAAAAGACGAGGTGCACAGCGCAATTTCAAAGCAGGATAAGGGAGTATTTTCAGGTGCATTCTGTAAAATTATTCCCGATCCCTGCGGCGATCCCGAATACTGCGCTGCAATGCACGCTGACGGAGCAGGAACAAAATCATCTCTTGCATACATAAAGTACAAGGAAACGGGAGATCTCGGGGCTTTTTATAATATAGCTCAGGATTCTGTTGTAATGAACCTTGATGACCTTCTTTGCATTGGTGCAACAGATGGCTTTGTACTTTCAAACACCATCGGAAGAAATGCTCACAGAGTCAGCGGTGCTGCAATCAAGTCGGTTATTGATGGTTATACCGATTTTTGCAAAATGCTTGGAGATTACGGTGTCGGCATTACAATGTCGGGCGGAGAAACCGCAGATGTCGGTGATCTTGTATCCACACTGATTGTTGACTCAACATTTTTTGTAAGACTTAAAAGAAGCGATGTAATTGACTGTGATAATATTAAAGCAGGCGATGTTATAATCGGTCTTTCTTCATTTGGAAAGGCAAATTATGAGAAGGCATATAATGCAGGTATGGGCTCAAACGGACTTACTGCTGCCCGTCACCTTCTTCTTTCCCACGATTATGCCGAAAAATATCCCGAAACCTATTCAAATACCATAGATATATCAAAGGTTTATTGCGGAAGCTACGGTGTTAATGATATTCTTCCCGGAACAGATGTATCGGTTGTTGATGCAATTTTATCACCGACTCGTACATATGCACCGATTATTAAGAAAATTCTTTCCGAAAAGAGAAATTCCGTGCACGGTATGATACATTGTACCGGCGGCGGACAAGCAAAGTGTAAGAATTTTGGCGTTGGTATTCACTATATAAAAGATAACCTTTTTGATACTCCGCCTCTTTTTGAAGCTATCAGAAAGAATGCGGACATCGGGGAACGTGAAATGTATCAGGTGTTCAATATGGGACACAGAATGGAAATTTACTGCTCACCGGAAGACGCTGAATATATGATAAAAACTGCAAAAGAGTTTGGCGTTGATGCAAAACAGGTTGGTTATTGTGAAGCAAGTGGCGACGGCGTAAATAAGGTTACCATTAAAGACAGGGGCAATGTATTCGAGTATTGATTTTTTCACTAATAAAAAATCACTATAAATTCGGAGGTTGAGATGCAAAAAAGAGTGCTTGTAGTTGGTAGTGCCAATATGGATTTTGTTATGAATGTAAGGACACTTCCAAACAAAAGTGAAACTATTATAGAGCGCCGGAATTATGAATATATTCCCGGAGGCAAAGGGGCAAATTCTGCCCTGACTTTAGCACGTCTTGGAGCAGACAGTATTTTTTGTGCAAATCTCGGAGCAGATGTTCACGGTCAAAAGCTGTTGGAGTTATACCGTGAGAACGGAATTGACACAAGATTTATAAAAACCGACAAGCGTTTTTCTACCGGTCTTGCGGCTATAATGGTAGAGGATAACGGCGACAACCGAATTGTTGTTTATCCAGGGGCTAACAGAGGACTTAGTCCGGCAGATGTGGAAGATGCTATGACTTGTATTCCCGATGCGGTATTGTTGCAGTTTGAAATACCCGAAGAAGCGGTAATAGCCGCAACAAAATTTGCTAAAATGCGTAATATTCCCGTATTTGTGGATACGGGAGCTGTAAGAAAAGGCTCTAATATAGAAGAACTTGCACCTCTTGAGATACTATCTCCCAATGAAATGGAAATTTTTGCCCTGACGGGTGTTATGCCGACGAATTTTGATAACTGTCTTAAAGCTGCAACACTTCTTATGCAAAGAGTTGAAACCAAGTATGTTGTTATAAAGCTCGGTGAGCGTGGTGCTTATATTCACGATGGAAGATACTCACAATTTGTAAGTCCGTATGAGGTTGAAGCCGTTGATACTACGGGGGCGGGCGATGCATTTACCGCTGCTATGACGCTGAAGTATATCGAGCATCACGACATTGAAAAAGCGGTAAAATATGCAAATGCCGTTGGAGCTATTGTAGTCAGCAAAACAGGAGCTTCAAGCTCTTTGCCTACCAATAGGGAAGTGGAACGGTTTATTGAAGAAAGAGAAAACTGATTATGAAGAAAAGAATACTCGGAGTCGACTTTGGTGATACTAGAACGGGACTTGCCGTAAGTGATACCTTAGGTATGCTTGCAGGCGGTATAGGTTATGTAAACAGCACCTATATGCCTAAAACAGCAGATCTTGTTCTTGAAAAGGCAAGAGAATATGATGTTGGACTTATAGTAGTAGGACTTCCGATAAATATGAACGGAAGCCTTGGTCCTCGAGCAGAACACGCAAAAGAATTTGCAAATCTTTTGCAAGAGCTTTCAGGTATTGAAGTTAAGATGTTCGACGAGAGATGCAGTACAATGGCAGCTCATCAGATAATGAATTTTACAGATACAAGAGGAAAAAAACGTAAAGAATCGGTTGACACCTTGTCAGCGCAGATAATTCTTCAGAATTATCTTGACAGCGTAAGATAAAAATATGTCGGATATAAAAATCAACTATCAACTTATGCTTGAAAATATAACAGGTGAGCTTGTAAAAGAAAAGGGAGTTCCAAGGCTGCTTTTACACACTTGCTGTGCTCCTTGTGCCTCTTATGTGCTTGAGTATCTGACTGAGTTCTATGATATTACCTGCTATTTTTATAATCCTAATATAACAAGTGAAAAGGAATATAAAAAGCGAGCCGATGAACTATTAAAGCTTGTGTCCAATATGCCCAAAAAGCATAGTATTTCGGTTATAATCGAAGACTATAATAAAGAGCCCTTTTTGGAGTTATCAAAGGGCCTTGAGGGAATAGAAGAAGGCGGGGAAAGATGCTTTAAATGCTATTCAGAACGGCTTTTTAAAACTGCGGAATATATGAGAGACAACAGAAATGAGTATGATGTTTTTGCAACAACTCTGACTGTAAGTCCTCACAAAAACGCTCCAAAGCTTAATTTGTTTGGCAATCTTGCAGAGCAAAGGTTTAAAGTGCGTTATCTTCCATCGGATTTTAAAAAGCGAGATGGATATAAACGCTCTATTGAGCTTTCTCATTTGTACGGATTGTACCGTCAGAATTTCTGCGGCTGCATTTATTCCGAGGAGAAAGCTTTAGAAAGAATTGATAAGTAAAACCGTACGAAAGGAAAATCTGTAATGAAAATTTGTGTCGTTGGCTGCGGCAGATGGGGCTCTTTGATAACTTGGTACTTATCGGAAAAAAAGTGCCTTGATGTAACACTTTACGGAAGAGCTGATTCAGAGCATTTAAAACGTTTTATAAAAGAGCGCTGCAACGACCTTTTAACACTTCCGGACAGCGTGAAGATTTCAACTGAGCTTGAAGAACTTAAAAATGCTGACGTAATTATAATTTCAATTAATTCCCAAGGACTTGGGGATTTTATGGAAAGTATAAAATATTTAAAGCTTGAGAATAAGATTTTCGTTCTTTGTATGAAAGGAATTGAAATTTCCACGGGCAGAAGGCTTTCCGAGGTGGCAGAAGCGTCATTATCTCCGTCAAATAAGGTTGCTGTTTGGATAGGTCCGGGACACGTTCAGGAATTTTATGCGGGTGTGCCCAACTGTATGGTTATTGACAGTAAAGACAGTGAAACAAAGAAGTTTCTTGTAGATAATTTTTCGAGTGAACTTATCCGTTTTTATTACGGCGAGGATTTGCTCGGCAATGAAATTGGTGCGGCGGCTAAAAATGTAATTGGTATAGCTGCAGGTATACTTGACGGGATTGGCCTTTCAACTTTGAAGGGCGCATTGATGTCGAGAGGTACAAGAGAAGTTGCAAGACTTATAGCAAAAATGGGCGGAAATGAGCTTTCTGCTTACGGACTGTGTCATCTTGGCGACTATGAAGCAACAGTTTTTTCCAGATTTAGTCATAACAGAGCTTACGGCGAAAAACTTGCCAAAGGTGAGGCATATAGTGAACTTGCCGAGGGATATTATACTGCCAAGGCGCTTTATTTATTATCGAAAAAATATGATGTGGATATGCCGATTTGCACCACAGTTTATGAGGTAATTTATGAAGGAAAAGATTTTAAAAAAGCACTTTCCGATTTGTTTAAAAGAAGCTTAAAAAATGAGTTTTACAAATAATGAAAACCGCTTACAAGTGTTTTGTAAGCGGTTTTATGTTCTTTTTATGGTTTTGTGACAATAATTATTTATATTTTGTAAAAAAATTAAATTTACTCTTTTTTTATTTTT
>JAZNAB010000050.1:0-4788 GCA_045586285.1 Candidatus Flemingiibacterium sp.
GTAAGATATACCACGCTTTAGGAGCTGACAGAGCGTATAAATAAAAATTACAATATAAGCATTTCAAATGCTACAGTATCCCGATTTTTGCGGGATACTGTAGCAAACGGAATATATCTATCTATTGATAGAAAACAAAAGGAAATAAAGATAAATAATGATTTTAGAAGCAAACAAGATATGCCGTTTGTGGTTATCGATCAAAGAACTTTATTATTTTTAATTAGATAGCAAGATAATTTACTTTGTAAATATTATCTATATATCTGTTATTACTGTAGCGTTTCAAAAAATAACAATACTGATACAACAGCAAAGCAGTTTCTTTCCGCTTCAGGTTATTCGACAAGCTCCGGAAACTATATATCACAAATAAGCAAATATAATTCTTTGCTAACCGAAAAAAACTATATCAAAATACAGAAATACAAGGATTTACAAGGATATGAACGAAATATATATACTTTGGTTTGATGTTTTAATTTTGACTATCAAAACGAAGTTTTGTAGTCAAAATTGATTGTTAGATAATACTGTTATAGACATAACCAATTTTTGAAAAACCCTATAACCAAAATTTGAAAAGCCTATAACCAATTTTTGAAAGAGAGGTAATACTATGTGGATCACACCATAGAACAAAAAGCAAGCAAATATAAACGGTTGGTTAGCTAATCTTCACGAAGATATGCTAAAAGAAGCAGAGCAACGAAGAGCCAACAGACAACGAGAAAAAGAAGTCAAAGAGGAAATAAGCAAGGTAGTCGGCAAAGGCATAGAAAACGCTGTCAAAGATATTTTTACTCCGCTGCGGAACAAATAACCGCTCCGGAGCTTGTTATGCAGAACCCCCCGCTAAACGGCAAATTTTGAGCCGTGGCGGGGTTTTTCTCTTTTGGGGTATAGAACAAGGGATTTTTTTCTTTCGTTTAATCTACGCAAAAAAAACGCCTTATTATTTCATTCGGCAAGCCTCGACAGACTTCGACAAAAAACAACAAAAAATAATCACTCTATCAGCCGACTATCTTTCTATATATTTCTATATATTTCTTATTATTTCTTATATAATGTATACCCGTTTTATAAGAACATTTAGTGCAGTTGATAAGAACATTTAGTGCAGAAAGGAACAAACGCTTTACTTTTGTTCTTATTTATGGTATCATATTCCAAACAACGCTCGGAGGGTTTTATGCTGACAAGAGAAGAAAAATATCTTGAAGTGAGAAATAGAAGAGTTAGAAAGGCAAATGAGCTTATACAAAAGGGTAGATTTGCGTTATCACTCCAACAGCAAAAGATAATTCTGTATCTTATAAGCCAAATACAGCCGAAAGATGAAGAATTTAAGATATACGAATTTGATATAGCGGAGTTCTGCAAAGTTTGCGGAATAGAAGTTGATAGCGGGCGAAACTACGAAATGTTAAGAGAGCAAATAAAGCTCATTGCCGATAAAAGTATGTGGATCAGATTAGCGGACGGCACAGACTCTTTGCTCCGTTGGATAGAAAAACCGCAAATTCAAGAGGGATCGGGAAAGATTAGAATACGATTAGATAACGATATGAAACCGTTTCTTTTGCAGTTAAAAGAACGCTATACGACATATGAATTGATATGGACGCTATATTTTAGAAGCAAATACACAATCCGGTTATATGAGCTTATCAAATCAATTCATTATCACGAATTAGAAACATATACGAAAAGATATTCTTTAGAAGAAATAACAGAATTGTTAGATGCTAAAACCTATAAAACATATCAAACACTAAAAACAAGGGTTTTAATACCGGCAACGGAAGAGATAACAAAATACAGTGATAAAAATATATCTTTCTCCACGATCAGAAAGGGAAAGAAAGTAATTGGTATTGAATTTGTTATAACTACAAAAGACACTTTAGAGATAGCAAAAATCCGCTCCGACATAGAAAAGGAAATGGGAACAAGCCAAATGACAGTTTGGGATATGTTAGCCGAGAGGGGTTATGTAGATGAATGACTTTTTGACGGTATCGGAATACGCAAAAATCAAAGGCATTTCCACCACGGCGGTTTATAAGAAATTGAACGGAAGTTTGAAACCGTTTCAAACCGTTGTGAACGGCAAAAAATGCCTATTATCAACGGTTTTGGAGCTTGACAAAAAAGAGGTTTCAAACCAAGTTTCAAACCAGTTTGAAACCGTTTCAAACCCCGCTACAACAGCAACAGAAAAGGCAATACAAGCACTAATAGAACAGCTCCAAGAGAAAGACAAACAAATAGAACGGTTACAAGCTGAAACGGCAGAACTCCGGACAGCCGGAGCGGAAAAGGATAGATTTATTCAAGAGCAAGCAACAAAGTTATCTTTGCTTTTGGAGCAATCGCAAGAGCTACAACGAAACAATCAAATATTATTAGGCTATTCGCAAGCAAAACCAAAAGAGGAAGAACCCGAAGCAATAGAGCCGAAGAGGGAAGAACCGAAAAAAAGTATTTGGAAAAGAATTTTTAGAAAAAGTTAGAGCAAAGTCCCATTTATTGGACACTTCTTTTGTTATAATAGGCACATAAATAATAACGAAAGAGGTAAAACAAAATGAAGAAGCATTACACGGTAGACAGCGGAAGAAAGGTTGTTATTGCGAAAATTGCCAAGCTGACAACGGAAGAAGTAACAGAAGTGAGGAATTATCTTGCTTTTGGCTATGAGCTGAAAGAACCCGAAAAGGTAAAACAACCTAAATTTGGACAGAAAGCTATTGAAGCTTATCTTGAAGCAAACGGAACTCCGGAGCAGAAGCAAAAGTTTTATGATGCTATGGAAAAAACTGTGATTGACACGGAAACCGAAGAGCCGAAACTGAAAAAGGACGGCACACCCAAAAAGGCGGGTTTCATTGCCGGATTAAAATATTTCAAAGGGCAATTCCCCGATTATTAAACCGAAACAAACTAAAAGCGAAGAAACCCCGCTGATCGGAGCGGGGTTTCTTTTTTGTTAAAATAGGGCACAGCTAAACTTTACTACCACAGACTGTTAAAATAGGGTTATTTTTTCAATTGTTTTATATAAAGTTATTGACAACCACCCTAATTTAATATATAATAATAGACGGAAAGAGAAACCAACAGAAAAGGAGATAAACGCAAATGAAAATATTTTATATCCGTTGCTCTACAATGGAGCAGAACGAAGCAAGACAAGAAACAATGGCAAAGGAACAAGGAGCTGAAAGAATTTTTCTTGATAAAGCAAGCGGAAAGAATACCGATAGAGCAGAATTTCAAAAAATGATGTCTTTCGTTAGAGAGGGCGATATAGTAATAACCGAAAGTATCAGCCGGATAGCACGCAACACAAAAGATTTGCTTCAGATCGTGGAAGAGCTAAACAAAAAGGGCGTTGAATTTGTCAGCTTGAAAGAAACCATAGACACGAGAACCCCGACAGGTAAATTTATGTTGACGGTATTCGGGGCAATAGCTGAATTAGAGCGGGAGAGCATACTACAAAGACAAGCCGAGGGAATAGCCGAAGCGAAAAAAAGAGGGGTTTACAAAGGAAGAAAACCCGCTGCAATTGATGAAAAACGATTTGCAGAGATGTGCGGACGGTGGAGAGCCGGAGAGATAACAGCGGTATCTATTCAAAGAGCGTTTAGTCTTTCCGCTCCGACATTCTACAAAAAAGTAAAAGAAAGAAACTTGTAAAACCAACAGATAGAACGGATATGGAATGGAGCTGATAGAAACCGTAGTATCAGCTCCATTTCTGTTTTAGTCCGCTTTTGGGCGTGGTATATCCCGCTGCGGGTTATCTTTTTTTTCTGTCCCAAAATACACCCCCCGCCCGCTATGCCGGACGGCAACAGAACCCCAAAAAATTTTGGGCATTTCTTGCTAAATCGATATATTGATTTTTCAAGTATAATAGCGGAAAGTGTTGGTTTCAAAAAATGCTGTCTTTGCTTCTGCGGGACAGCGTTTTTTCTTTGGAGCTTTACTATCACTTTCCGCACAAATCGAAAGACGAAAGGAATAAAACAGAATGAATAACGAAGAATTAAGAAAACAAGTAAAATTATTAAAAGCATTTCAAAATATAACCTATACAGAAATAGCGGGTTATCTTGAAGTCAAATAGTCCTCTTTCTATGCGTGGATAAAAGGACAATACGACTTCGGAGCTGATAGACAAAAACAGCTAAACGATATTATAACAAACTTAAAGGAGATATAACGCAATGAAAGAATAGAAACCGACACTTTCCAAACACGGTTTTGATGATAGATACACAATCAACGAAGCCGGAGAAATAACAAACCAAAAGACAGAAAAGAAGCTAAAACTTTATGATCATTCGTATACTCTTTTGGATAGCAACGGAGAATATAAAAAAATATCTTTGAAGAACATTTATAAAAAAGTCTTTGATGAAGAATTTTGTATTGACGAAATAGAAACAATAAACGGTGAAGAATGGAAACCGATAGATATTGATAATCGTTATTTCGTAAGCAATTACGGAAGAATAAAGTCCCGCTGCGGATATAAAGCAAAGATATTGAAACCGTATGTAATGCCAAATGGATATTTGCGGGTAGATATAAACGGCAAAGGATATTTTCTACATAGATTAGTTTATAAAGCATTTACCGGAGAAGAACCGGAAACGATACACCATATTGATTATAAAAAACAAAACAATAGTATATCAAATCTTTTGGGTATGACAAGAAAAGAACACGCAAAAAAGACATAGGAAGAATTTTGTATTGACGAAATAGAAA
>JAZNAB010000051.1:0-3301 GCA_045586285.1 Candidatus Flemingiibacterium sp.
ATTCAATTTAGAAAAATGGGTAAATCTTGGAACAATCTGACTACCACTCGTGAAAAATTCCCATTTTCTTTATTTTCAAACTTATAAAAGTTTATTCAACCTCTTACTGCTCGATTGTCTTCATCGTGGGGAATAAAAGCACATCTCTTATTGCAGCAGAATCGGTGAAAAGCATACACATTCTGTCAATACCATAACCGATACCGCCTGTAGGTGGCATACCAATCTCGAGAGCATTCAAGAAATCCTCATCTGTATGATTAGCTTCTTCATCGCCACTAGCAAATTGTTCTTCTTGTGCAGCAAAGCGCTCTCTTTGGTCAATCGGATCATTAAGCTCGGAATACGCATTTGCCATTTCCCAACCATTCATAAAAAATTCAAAACGCTCAACATATTCAGGGTTATCCGGCTTTTTCTTAGTAAGCGGTGAAATTTCAACAGGATGATCCATTAGGAATGTTGGCTGAATAAGATGCTCCTCAACATACTCTTCAAAGAAAAGGTTGAGAATGTCACCCTTTTTATGACGTTTTTCATAATGAACGCCTTTTTCGTCAGCAACCTTACGAGCTTCTTCAAGCGTGTGTATCGAGCTAAAGTCAACACCAGAGTACTTTTTAACAGCGTCAACCATTGTTATACGCTCAAAAGGTTTACCAAGATCCATCTCAACGCCATTATATACAATCTTAGTTGTTCCGAGAACTTCTTTAGCAACATATCTGAACATATTCTCTGTCAAATCCATCATTCCGTAATAATCAGTATATGCCTGATAAAGCTCCATTAATGTAAATTCAGGATTGTGACGAGTATCAAGTCCTTCGTTACGGAATACACGTCCAATTTCGTAAACTCTCTCAAGTCCCCCTACAATAAGTCGCTTTAAATAAAGTTCAAGAGATATACGAAGCTTCAAATCCTCATTAAGCGCATTAAAATGTGTTTCAAAAGGTCTTGCCGCAGCTCCTCCAGCATTTGAAACCAGCATAGGAGTTTCAACTTCCATAAAACCTTGACTATCAAGATATTTTCTTATTGTGCTTATAATTTTTGAACGCTTAATAAATGTATCACGTGATTCCGGATTTGTTATAAGGTCAACATATCTCTGACGATAACGTGTATCAGTATTAGTTAAACCGTGGAACTTTTCCGGAAGAATCTGAAGGCTTTTTGAAAGAAGTGTTACTTTAGTGGCGTGAATGGAAATCTCTTCTGTTTTGGTTTTGAAAACCTCACCCTCAATGCCGAGTATATCTCCTATATCGAGCTTTTTAAACTTAGCATATTCTTCATCGCCAAGGCTGTCCCTGGATACGTAAGACTGTATATTCCCTTTAAGATCAAGTATATTGCAAAAAGAAGCCTTACCCATAACTCTCTTAGACATAAGACGTCCTGCAATAACTACAGTTGTACCTTCCAATGATTCAAAATTTTCCTTAATATCAGCAGTGTGATGTGTTGTATCAAATTTTGTTATAATAAAAGGATCACAGCCTTGAGCCTGAAGCTCTGCAAGTTTTTCACGTCTTACAGCTCTAAGACTATTAAGCTCCTTTTCAGTAATTTCCTGTGGGGCATTTGTTTGATTTTCTGCCATGGTGTCCTCCCTGCCGTCTTTTTACGGCTATTTTGAAAATCATTTTTGTTTCGAATTATGATCTTTTTCTTATTTCAAGAATTTTAAGCTTGACAACTCCGGACGGAGCTTCAACTTCAGCATATTCATCTACCTTTTTGCCAATAAGCGCTATACCTATAGGTGACTGGTCAGAAATATTATTCTTAAGCGGGTCAACTTCGTTTGTACCTACTATATTATATTCTATTTCTTCATCGTACTCTTCGTCGTAAACCTTAACTGTTGTTCCTACATTAGCAATACCGGAATTCAAATCATCTTCATTAACTACAACTACATTTTTAAGAAGCTCTTCAAGTTCATTAATTCTTGATTCAACTTTAGCCTGTTCATTTTTTGCTTCGTCGTATTCACTATTTTCCGAAAGGTCACCGAAAGAACGTGCAACAGCAATTTGTTCTTTAACTTCAACACGCTTGACATTTTTTAAATACTCAAGCTCTTCTGTCATTATTTTAAGTCCCTCAGGAGTGAGGACCAAAGCCTTGTTAGCCATTTTTGTATCTCCTTTTGAGTTTAAATATATTAATTATTTCGCATTATTTCTGCGTAAATTCAAAACTTCAACCGCTTTTAAAAGCTGATTATCTTCTGAGTCACTTGCCGAGTTTATTCCGACATTAATAAGCGTTTCATCCGGCAATATTACATAATCGGGTGAAATTCCGATTTCGTGATAGCTTTCCGAGTATGGCGGTAGGTAATACCTGTTTGAAATTCCAAAACCAGATCCATCAGGAAGCTCAATAATGCCTTGTACAGTTCCTTTGCCATAAGTTTTAGTTCCAACTAATTCGGATAGACCATAGTCTCGAAGAGAACAAGAAAAAAGCTCAGCTGCACTTGCAGTATGTTCATTTACAAGAACACACATAGGCATATCAAGATAACTATCTTCAGAATATCTGATACTTTCATTTTTTTCTTTGTCATACATTCTGATTATTGGACCTTTTGGAAGTAAATAATCAAGAACTTCACAAACCGCTTCTAAATCTCCGCCTGGATTGTTTCTAACATCAAAAATAAACGCTGTGACGCCGTTTTTTATCAGTTCATCGCAAACAGTTTTAAACTGATTCGCAGTATTTCCGTCAAATTCTAAAATACGAACAACTCCAACAGTTGCATCAGCTTCAAGAATTCTTCCGTAAACCGAAATTTCCTTAATAACTGCTCTTTTTATAGAAAAGTCAATTTGAGTTTCTTCCCGAAGAACTGTAAAATTAACTATTGTATCGGCTTTTCCAAGCATTAAATCGAGAAACACCTCATATCCGACATCTGAAAACTGCGTTCCCTCAACTTTGATTATTGTATCACCGTTTTTAATACCGGCTTCAAAAGCAGGAGAATCAGCAACTACGTCTAATACCAGAAGTCCATTTTCGACTTCTGCAACCGTAACACCTATTCCCTCATTTTCACCGATATTATCTGCAACAAAAGAGGCGTATTGGCGCTTATTAAGATAATACGAATGTTTATCTCCTGTAGCACCTATATATGCGCTGATTACGGCATCGGTTAACGCTTCGTCATCAAGTTCTCCAATAAACACCGAGCGAAACGCATTATCAACATATGAAAGTTTTTCATACATATTAGCATTTGAGGAAATTTCCTCAAATGCTAATATGTATGAAAAAC
>JAZNAB010000052.1:0-4864 GCA_045586285.1 Candidatus Flemingiibacterium sp.
ATCAGTATTGTTTGCTTTTTGGCAGCCTCTTCATATATATTCCAATTTTCAGGTATATGACATAAGTAAAGAAGCGCTCTTCTCTTAATTGCAATAGCATAATAAAACTCCAGTTAATAATATAAAACCTTACATAAAATATTATACCGTATTATTAGTCAAAGTCAATTAACAATGCTGAGATTTATGGATAATTCTACTAAAATAATCGAAGCGAGCATACTTTCACCGCTAATTTTAGATACTCCTTATCCCTTAATAATGAAATACAATGCCACAGCACAGTAGGAGTCATAGTTAAATATGATTATAAATTTTATAATTCAGATGATTAAAAAAACTGGATTAAGCTACCATCATTATGTAAAAAGTATTCAAGGAACATACTTCAGAAAATAAAAATGAGTGCCTTCATTTTGGCACTCATTTTTTATTTGATTTTTAAAATATTTTTCGTTTTTCTGACAACACGTGCGATAAACAATCTGATAGGTCTAAAAAATAACCATACCCGACAATAAGCCTTATATAACGGTTCATCAACCGAGTGTTTTTTGCCTTTGTGTATAAATTCATTTGCAATGGCTATCATTTGGTCATACCTGACACCCGGCTCAAAATAAAATTGATTATCTCCGATAAAGGTATATGTGTCGCCAACCTTTGCAACTCTGTGTAGGACATATTGTCCGCTTTCTCTCTGATATAATACCATATCATATTTCTTTATCTTTTCCGGAAGCGGAGATAGTGTTACCTTATCTCTGCCGCCTACAATTGTAGGGCGCATACTTACTCCGTTTGGCGTAAAGGTTACAGATTCCCCGGCTGCTAATCGCTCTTTTATGATCGGCATTAAATCCTTTAGTCCCGATGAATTTTCACGCAAGGAAATCAAGCTCCTTTAAACGTGCAACAAATGTATCAACGCTCTTCTCTGCTCTTTCTCTGTCTACGTCATATTCTGCGAGAATTGCATCAACAAGCTCTTCCTTTTCAGCGCCCACAACAAGCTTTTCCCAAATGAATTTGCCCGTTTCGTTAAGTGTAATCATCATATCGAGATTTGTAACCCCTGCTGTCGGTAATGCTACAGTTTCTCCTGCTACTGTTCTTAAAATAAATCCTTCTTTTATTTTCATTTTATTTTCCTCCAAATCTATTTTGTGCTTCTTTATACATTGCATTATAAGATACAATTGCCGCATCTTTGGATTTCGTGCAGCTTAACTGCCATACGGGTACACTTGTCATCAAATCATCAAGTAATTCCATATAGCTATCCATACTTTCGCTGTCATCAGGTCTGATAGTCTGAGTTAACAAGGAATATATCGCCTTTGGCCCGCCGTATTTTTCTATCTTGTTTTCAAGACCTCTTGAAAGAATACATATGCCGCCAAGAGTTACTTGCAAATTTAAGTTCTGATTTGTTTTTCCGCTCCAGGGAGTGCCGAAAGCATACCATCTGCCATCAATTCTGCGAAGTGCAGGTTTATCATCGTTTAAAATTGATGCTGAATCGCCAAACGCTTCAAGCCAAAATCTTGCGTGTGTGGACTTGCCCGTCCCACAAGGTGCTGAAAACAGATATGCATAACCGTCTTTGACAACTGCCGATGAATGAAGCAAAAATCCGCCGCATTTCATAAGACCGTTATAAAAGCTTTTTCCCGTACAAAAATACTCACAGTCATCTAAAGTTAAATTTGGCTTTTCTTGTTTGAGAGCTTCGGGGTCGCTTTCAATTATAATATCTGGTTCACCCGAAAAATCCTGCAAATAAGCTTCTGCCCGGGAAGCACTTCTGCCGAATGTTTCCATTTGAACTTTTAATCCGGCAATAACATATTTAGCCATATTTGCTCACCTTTCTTATTCGACACTGATCATTCGTGAAAGATAACCGTTTTCTTTATTTAACAGCTCTTCCATTGATCCGCTTTCTTTTACAGTTCCGCCCTCAAGAACTACTGCTCTGTCTGCTCCCTTTATCGTTGCAAGCCTGTGTGCTATAACTACAACAGTTGAATTACCACGTAAAGAACGTATGGTTTCTCTTATTGCATTTTCACTTTCAAAATCAAGGGCGCTTGTAGCTTCATCAAGTATAATAAGCTTAGGACTGCCCATTAATACTCTGGCTAATACTATTCTTTGACGCTCTCCGCCGGAAAGTCTTACTCCCTTATCTCCAAGATTTGTGTCAAGTCCTTCGGGAAGCTTTTCGACAAATTTCCAACCGTTTGACTTTTTAAGAGCTTCTATCATTTCTTCATCTGTTGAATTTGGATGAAATCTCTTTAAGTTCTCACGAATTGAGGCATTAAGTATAAGCGGTTCTTGCGGAATATAGCCTATTGATTTTCTCCAAGATGCTATATTTTCACTGCAAAGCTCCTTACCGTCAACCGTTATTCTTCCGCAGGTCGGACGAAGAAGCCCGAGTATCAAGTCTGCAGTTGTACTCTTTCCTACTCCGCTTGGACCGACTAAGGCGGTAACTGTTCCGCAAGGAAGCGTAAAATCAATATCCTTCAGTACGGCTTCTTCTGAATCCTTATATTTAAATCCGATTTTTTCAAATGCAACTTCTTTTGTAAATGTAATCTTCTCAGATTTTTTTATTTCTTCATTGTCTTTAGCTGATAGCTCATCTATAGCTTCCATTATCTTTTCATATGACGGCAAAGCTGTCTGAATATTCTGCAGTTGTCCCTGCCAAGAGGTAAATATTGGCCACAATCTTGAAAATACGTAAACCAAAATTACAATTTGTACTGTGCCTGTTTTCATAACCAATACACTGATTACAAATGACAATGCAACAATAACAGCGCCGGCTATTGAATATAAAAGATTTGGAATAACTCTGATTTTTACAGCTTTTATACTTGTATCATAATATTTTTGGCTGGTTTTTGAAAAAATATCTTTGTGGTAATCTTCAACGTCATATGCCCTGATTTCTTTTATACTGCTAAACTGATTTTGAACCTCACGGTGAAGCTCGTGAAAAATCTCAACAAAAGTTTTACCGAACATTTTTGATTTTTTAAGGAACGGTCTGAAGATTACAAGGAAACCGCAGCCGACTGTAAATATCACAAGCGATATGGGCAGGCTCATAGACACAGCAATTATAAGCTGTAACGCTGCATTGAATATTGATGTTGCAAAGCTAACGGACAAAGTTAAACATTGCTTTGCCTGCCTGCACTGTATAGAAAACAAGTTAATAAGGTCGGGAGATGATTTCTTAGATAAAGCTTCCCACTCTGCACCGCTGATTGCGTTATAAAGTTTTTCCCTTAAGCAAACCTCATATTTTTCAAAGAATTTGGCTTGTTTTATAGTAGAAAAACTATTTAGCACCGCCCTTGCAATTATCAGAACTATAAATATTGAAATAATTGCAATTGCACGGCCGGTATACGAAAGTTCAAGAAAAGGCTTCAGCAACATATTAAGTGAACTGTCGTCACCTACAGATACGTTAAGCAAATCAAGCATAGGTATAAGCATTACAATGCTGATGCTGTTTACCAATGCTACTCCAATGTTAAGAAGCAAAATAATTATTAGATTTTTTTTGTCTATTCTGAAGGCATCTTTAATTATTTGTTTCATTATCTGTTTTCAATCCTTTAAATTAAATAATAATCTGCGATACAAGGGCTATCTTCGAAATTAAAACTCTTCGGAGATAGCCCTCAAACCGAAGTTTAAGGTGAAAATATTATTTGTTTTCAATTTTTTTAACCCCTGCCGCCACAAGCCTTTTTGTCATTTCACACACTGCAGGATTTGCATGACCTGTATGCAAGCCTGTAAGCCTTAATGCAGGACATTTCGGACAAGCGCTATCGTAAGGACAGCCTTCACATTCTGCGCCTAACATTACTTCACAAGCAGCAGCTTTTACCTGCTCCCAAGCTTCTTTGTAACTAAGCTCAAGTAAAGACACGTTTCCTTCCATAATAGCAGTACAAGGATAAATTTTTCCGTCCCAGGTTATAGAAGCTGTGCAATTACCTGCATTGCAGACAAGGCCTTTTTTTGCCTCAGCAGCTGCAACCCTATTGTAATCTGGAAGATTTTCAATGGGAACAGGTTCTTTATAAATTTCAAAACGTTTAATTGAAAGCTCTATTGATTTTTCCATACTGAGATAATAATCGTCCTTATCGGGATTATCTCGGTTTGGCATCAACAAAACCTCAGACGTCTTTAAATTAAATTTATTTTCCTTGCAAAGACGAATAATATTAAGATAATCGTCACCCATATAAACGCTTGGTGTTACCGAAACTCTGACATCGATTCCTGCAGCCATCAGACTTTTTATGGCGTTTATAGTTTTTTCAAAACCCTTGTGACCTGTTACGTTAACGTAATGCTCTTCGTCACTGCCGTAAATTGAAATATCCATTTTTTCGGGCATATGATTTTTGAAAAACTCAACGTGTTTGTCGTTAATCAATGTGCCATTTGTAAGCACGGTCATAATTACCCTTTTATTATAAAGATGTAAATACAGCTCCTCAAAATCATCACGAAGCAAACATTCGCCGCCTGTTAAAGTAGCATACAAAAGTCCGCAGTCGTATGCTTCATCAAAAATTCGTTTCCACTGCTCAGTAGATAATTCTCTTTCACGGCAGCGGTTAGAATCCTGATTATGTACATAGCACATTTTGCAGTCAAGATTACACCTTGGTGTAAGCTCAAACTGTGCAAAAATGGGTGTTTTGCTGTTAAAAGCCGACTTTGAGAGGCGTTTTTTCATTTGCTCAAAAGCTTGATTTCGCATTTTTTCTCCTTATTAGGTTTTTCCCCCACGGTAAAACCGTGGGGGAAAACA